>CAILTZ010000575.1 GCA_903837255.1 uncultured Pirellula sp.
ATCAAACCCAAAAAACGACGCTGCTGCATCAAATCCGCTAGTTCCATGGCTAGGGTCGAAAAGGTAGTCAATCCTCCACAAAAACCGACGCCTAGGAACAACACCCACACGCTGGGCTTGGGGTTCGCCGGAAACGACGAAACAACAACTCCCAAAAGAAAAGCTCCCAC
The DNA here is from genome assembly GCA_903837255.1 of uncultured Pirellula sp. Classification (GTDB taxonomy): domain Bacteria; phylum Planctomycetota; class Planctomycetia; order Pirellulales; family Pirellulaceae; genus JBKCUI01. The sequence continues at coordinate 171 of CAILTZ010000575.1, forward strand.
GAGGTTTACTAAGCCGGTCCCGAGCACCGACGAAGTGTTGGGCAAGCACCAACTGCAAAGCCGGCCTACACCGTAGCGGACTAGGCTCCCGAACGCACCACCCATGGCTACCCACACGCCTACCATCCAACCCGTGTTCACTTGCATGCTCCTAAGTCCTTCGTCACAGTCCTAGAGTTCGAGCATGCTCGAACGGTTTCATTCTCATGGACCTATTTACAGTTTACAGTGACCTTAAAGAGGATGGAGATTCCCGAGGGGAGTTTGATCTCGATGGAGTCCGTGGTGGGTTCCGATGTTTGAACACGGAAAAAGGCGCTTGTTTGGGACTTAGCAGCGAGTTTGCGTTTCCACTGGGTGAAGGACGTCGGCGAGCATTTGATCAACTGGCAGCCGCGGGCAATTGCCATTAGCCCCGCACCGATTCGATTGTGCTGCTGATAGACCGGGCTGCGAACAAGTGACGTATCCAAGATAGTGAGGCCCCCGAAAATGTTGATAATATGGCTTAGCCTCCATATCATCTAATTGTGAGTTTTGCAACTGTGTTAGTGATCGCGCACAGACGGTTCGGATAGACGTGATCTTGACCGATCCAACCCTTTTTCACGAAGCATCCTCATGACACGACTCCTTGGTCTTTCGCTCTTATTTGCCTGTGTGGTTCATCCAGTGACCGCTGTGGAAATCCAACCGCCGGTCCAACCGGACGAAGCAAAGATCATAGCAAAGATCATCGCGTTGGAGGGGCACTCGGTCGACTCAAGAAGTACCGAGCGGATCTCGACAAAGCTCTAGCGGACGCGAAGGCGTTCAATGGCACGCGCTGGATTCACAACGAGAAATACAACATCGAAACTCTGCCCAGATTGCTGATCGACACGATCGAAGTCGAAGGGCCCGTGGTGAAAGAATGGCCGCCCGCGAGCCACGCAGTGCTCGGACTCGATGACAAAACACCGCAGAATGAGAGCGGACTGCGCTCCGTGTTCGACCGGTGGCTGACGCGAGCCTACCGTCGGCCCGGACGTGGGTTAGGCTTCCAGCCAATAGTGTTCGGCACAGAATTTGCCTTGCGAAATTTCTCCACTTTGGCACGATATTTGCGCCAGCGCAAGACATCCTATTGTCCTGCCATTTTTTCGTGCAACTATGTCCAACGAGCGTCCATCCGATAAAAAACCGAAGATCAAAGCCTCGGACCTTGAAGGCCTTAAGGACCTACGCGCTATTGCGAAACTTCTTGAACGACTCCACAAGGTGGGCACTGCCAGAGACAAAGCACAGAATCGTGATCTGCATATGGACCAGTATTGCTTGCTGGTTCTCATGTGGCTCTACAACCCGATTCTGAGCTCAATGCGTGGACTTCAGGAAGCCAGTAATCTCAAGGAGGTGCAGAAGCGACTTGGAGTCGGTCGCGCCTCACTGGGAAGCCTAAGCGAATCCGTTTCGGTCTTTGATCCCGAACCATTAGCTGCCCTGGCCGAAGAGCTAGGCCAAAAGCTTCCCGATAGAACTCCTGTTAACTTTTCGGCTATCGATAAGCGGATCACCGCAGTCGACGGGTCGGTCTTTAAGGTGCTTTCGCAGATTGCAAAACTTGCATGGATTCCCATTGGAGATGGAAAGCACCGCTGTGGGTATCGGCTACATACGCAGTTTGAGGTCTTCCGTCGCACCCCGAGCCGCATCGATCTGACCCCAGCGAATCCTAAAGGCCCCTCCGATGAACGCGTTGTCCTTGAGAAAACACTGGAATCAGAACGTTGTTACCTCTTGGATCGCGGTTACGAAAAATACGCTCTTTGGAATGCGATCCATGCAAAGGAAAGCCAATATGTTTGTCGCATTCGAGACAACCCTACCTTTGAGGTCCTGGAGAATCGCCCGTTAAGCGAGCAAGCCGCCAAAGAGAACATCCTTTGCGACCAGATCGTCAGGTTTGGGGGCGAACAAACCAACCAACCGCCCAACCATACAACCAGAGTGGTCATGGTTAAGATCAACCCTCTGGATAGTCGCAAACGCAAGGATGCGATTTCGGCTCCTAGTAGTGATGGAATTCTTCGGATCGTAACGAATAACTTAGACATCCCAGCAGAGATCGTCGCGGCTTTGTACTTGCTCCGATGGACGATCGAGCTTTACTTCCGAATGATCAAGCAACTCCTAGGATGCCGCCATCTTCTTAGTCACAAGCCCAATGGCGTCACGATCCAGATTTACCTTGCGATCATCGCTTGCATCATAATCATGAGCATCACAGGCAAGAGCCCTACGAAGCGCACCTACGAGATGATCAGTTTTTACTTGATAGGCTGGGCCACACTAGAAGAGCTTGAGGAGCACATCAAAAAGCTCCCCGACAAGGTAGCATAGGGATACTGCGCGCCGAGGTAACGAATTAGGGCATTCTGCCTGCTGCCAGCAATCACCGCGAGCCGTTTTCGTAGTGCACTAGCACATCGAGCATCACCGGCTTGGCTACATGCCAAATTCTTGATGCAACTTCAGCTGGCAAACATGCAGCCAATCTCGCGTCCGACGACAAGGCAAAAACAGTGCCGAACACTATTGGCTGGAAGCCTATCCCACGCGAGCAGACCATGTGCAGTACCGTCGCGTGGGCGTCTAGTGCCGTGCGTGCTTGTCCAACCACCTGAGCGACCTCACCAAAGCGCTCTGGTTGATTTCGGAGAAATCAACGACACTGTTCGCCAAAGGCGAAACTTCGTTTCACCCGTAGCAAACGGCGAGGAAGTGGCTGTCGTGCAATTGTGTCGTGGTGATTGATGAAGGACAAGACAAGGACCGAATAGACCACACGCTCCAGTTCCTTCCACTTCAAAAATCAACAATCATCACTCGACAATCAACAATCCATCCCGCGCCTTACGCTCGGTCCGTCTGCGTATGGCCAACGGAACCAAGGCACGTGGGATAGGCTTCCAGCCTGTCCGGCTTGAGCAGAAAAAGGTTGACAGGCTGGAAGCCTATCCCACGCGAGCAGACCATGTGCAGTACCGTCGCATGGGCGTCTCGTGCCGTGCGTGCTTGTCCAACCACCTGAGCGACCTCACCAAAGCGCTCTGTTTGATTTCGGAGAAATCAACGACACTGTTCGCCAAAGGCGAAACTTCGTTTCACCCGTAGCCAACGGCGAGGAAGTGGCTGTCCTGCAATTGTGTCGTGGTGATTGATGAAGGAGAAGACAAGGACCGAATAGACCACACGCCCCAGTTCCTCCCACTTCAAAAATCAACAATCATCACTCGACAATCAACAATCAACCGCTTCTGATTTTTCCTACTATCCACTCTCTCCCATCTACTCTCTGGAGCCTCCGGCTCCCCGCCCCTAGTATGTGCTAGTTGACCAATCCGAGCTTCTCTGAGAGGCTTAGAAGGTCGATGTTGCCGAGTCGATGCTTGGCGGTGCCCATCCAAGCATTTGGCTAGAAAATGCTTGACGACTTCTAGATCCGCTTGCTAAAACTCAACCATCCGGCCGTGAACGCTTAATCCTATTTCTGCAAACTTGCAGGCGGACTGCGATGAAAACACTTCTATTGATCTGCGCAGCGAGCTGGCTTGTTGCTAACGCCAAGGTTTATGCACAGGATGATCTGCAACGAGACGAGCTCAAGGAATCGATTGAGCGTGGCATCGAACGAATTTCAGCCGGGGTGGATAATTACCCCAAGCATCGGGATTGTTTCTCGTGCCATCACCAAGCCGTCCCGCTACTTGCTTATCGACTCAATGCCGCTGAAGGCTCGCAGGGAAAAATCCTATGGGGCGATCAGGCACAGCGACGCGATCGGATCCTGGACTTCACTCGCAGAAGTCTTGAGCGTGAACTGGCAAGCCTAAAACCTGAGCAGGAATTAGGTGGCCGAGGCATGACGCTTGGGTACGCCCTTTGGACTTTGTCGGTAGGCCAAACGACTTGGGGGACCCTAGGCGAAGAGTTGGTCAATAAAGCGATTTCAACGCAGATGCATGATGGGCGTTGGAGAGTCCACTCGGTTCGTCCCCCGGCAGCCTCCTCGGAGATGATGGCCACCGCGCTGGTAATCTCTGGTTTGAATCACTACGAAAGGTATCAAAAAGACGCATTCCAAGCCGTTTCACTCAACGCACTTCAGAAAGCCAGATATCGAGCAATGCTTTGGCGAGCTAGGCAAGCCGAACCGACAACCACCGAGGACCTGTGCGGTACGATTTGGTTCGATTACGAGGCTCGATCCTTGATGAATGAATCGCCATTTCGACCTGGCGAACGTCACTGGACCTCTCAAGAACCCAGATTTCTCCGTGATAGGTGTCTTCTTGAAAACAGTTGGAAGTTTACATATCCCATGATCAAAATTCCCGAGGAGCCTTTCTTCACAGAATCGCAACTCCAGGAACTGAATCGGATTTTCGATCTTGATCAAGGCGAAACTCGGCGAGAGACTTTGATCAAGATGCAAAACCCGGATGGTGGATGGGGTTACGAAGCAGGCTGCGAAAGCGAAGCTTATTCAACGGCCACGGCCCTTCTGATCCTGACGCAGACGAAGAACAACTACAGAGTGTTCGATTCGGTTCTCGAGGAGCAACACCTGAGCAAAGGACTCCAGTATCTGATCGATACACAGCACAAGGACGGTTCATGGCACGTCTCTAGCCGGGCCAATCCAGTCCAAGAGTTTTTCGATAATGGAGATCCCCACGAGACCGACCAATTCATCTCGATGCAAGCGACGGCTTGGGCCGTGGCAGCACTCGCAAGTGCCTACCATGCTCACTACAGGCCACTGAGTACGCACGCCTCCTACGATCCACTGGATTGGATCGAACCGGCACCCTAATCATTAGCGTTGAATCGGCCCCTCAAAGAAAAGATTGGAGTACCTTGGACCAGTCGGACCAGTTGGATCATTTGTCGGTAGGACTACCGACTACCGTGTCGACTTACACCGTCGACGCCCCACCGCTTACGAACGTGCAAAAGAGCCAAAATTTTGAAAAAACAGCGTTCGGGTTATGGCTTGGTTTTCTGACCTAAGCCGGTCCCTAACGGGGCCCGGAATGCCAAAACATTAGCAACGAAAAATCCATAGAATTCTAATCACGAGGATTTCGTCAGAGACCGCTGGTTCTTAACGCATTCTTCACAATATCTTCGCTATATTCAGGCTTCTTAATCTGGCCCCTGCGCTAAGATGAGTAGGGTCTAAAGGGCGACTGTTTGACGAGAGGGCAAGGAGCGAAAAGATGCGAGTGCTGTGGCTTGTTTTGTTGCTTACGATAGCTTGTGGATGCAGCGATACAATCAATCAGAAAACCTATCCGGTTACTGGAGAGGTCCGAGTTGACGGCAAGCCTTTCAAGGGTTTGACGGTGGTTTTAAGGCCGATCGACAAGACCAGTTTCAAGCGTCAGGAGATCCCTCAAGGGATTTCCGATGAGAACGGCAAGTTCTCGATTCACACGTACAGTTCCACCGACGGCGCTCCTGCGGGAGATTACAAGGTGGGGATCGCTCTGATGCAGCCGGTGGATGAAGAGGGTGGGGATCAAGTCAAGCGAGAACCGGGTCAGCCATTGTTCCCTTTGAAGTACGCCGATCCAGAGACATCAGGACTGAAGGCTACCGTCGATAAGAAGCCGACGGAATTGCCTGCATTCGAATTGACGAAGTGATACGTTTTTTTCTTTTTTTAGGGTGAGGTACAGTGATGAGAATGGTTAGAAAAGGTTTTACTTTGGTTGAGCTGTTGGTGGTGATTGCCATCATCGGCATTTTGGTCGGGCTGTTGTTGCCAGCGGTCCAAGCGGCCCGCGAGGCAGCTAGGCGTATGTCGTGTTCGAACAACCTGAGGCAGGTTGGTTTGGCATTGCAGAACTTTGAGAGCGCCAACAAGTTTTTTCCACCGGCCCGCGTCGATGCCTTGGTGGGCTACCCTGTCACAGAGTTGAATATCGTTCCGGATTCAACGACAGGCCCGATCACGCATGGTCCTGGGATTTTCTTGTTGCCCTTCATGGAGCAGCAGCCATTGTACAGCCAGTACAACCTGCGGGCTTCTTGGAATAATCCGGTCAATGCTACCGCGATTGCGACGTTCATCCCTGGTTTATTATGCCCATCGAGTCCACAGCGGATGCTCGATACCGGCAATGCACCCTCGAGCACAGCTGCACCGAAATGGCAAGCTGCCCCGTCGGATTATTCGATCGCCAACGGAGTCAACGGCAAACTGGGACTGGCCCCCTATAACCTGATGAAACCGGTTCCTGGATATGATCCTACAAATCCTAGCACCGATGCGACTCAGTACACCGGCGCAATTCTTCCGATGAGCACGATCTCCTCGTTCACCACCGGGATGAGCCCTCCGTTTTACAACAAGCGTCCGAAGAGTCGTTTGGCGAACATTCTCGACGGCACCTCGAACACCTTTGCTTGGGTCGAGGACGCAGGTCGACCGATGCTGTACCGACGGATGACCGCCATCCCAAGTTCTCGAGCAAGCGGTGCTGGTTGGGCCGATCCAGATTCCGAGTTTTGGGTGGATGGATTTACTGACGATGGCGTCACCTCTCTTGGACCTTGTGCGATGAACTGCAACAGCAGCAACGAACTGTATTCGTTCCACGGAGCAGGTTGCCATGCATCGATGTGCGACGGCAGTGTTCGTTTCATGTCGGCAAACACGCCTGTTTCGATCATTGCAGCTTGGGTTAGTTCGCAATTGGGCGAAATCGCCCCATTGGATGAATAATCCGACGGATGAATAATCTGGGATTCTTCATCGAACCCACCTCCTAGGCTTCATTCCTCCTTCACTTTGATTTGCATACTGAGAGACCTTAGGTTCTCAGTATGCTTTCAAATGAGGGGTGAGATGATGCTAAATCGCACGAAGAGCAATCGCTTTGGTTTTACGTTGGTGGAGTTGTTGGTTGTTATCGCGATCATTGGAATTTTAGTCGGACTTTTGCTACCTGCGGTTCAGGCGGCTCGCGAGGCTGCACGCAGGATGGCCTGTAGCAATAACATGCGACAACTCGGCTTGGCCGCGCAGAACCACGAAAGTGCCTTGAAGCGCCTGCCACCTAGTCTTTTTGTTGACATCGGTCTACCGCCCGGTGG
>CAILTZ010000576.1 GCA_903837255.1 uncultured Pirellula sp.
AGAATGATCTCGCTTTTGAGAGACCGAGGTGTCGAGGCCAGTCAAGAAGGAGGCAACCCGCTGATCGATACCGCCCCGGTCTTGATCATCCAAAGCGCTCTGAAACTCGCCGAGCACTCGGGGGACACATTGGCCTATTTCCATACGATCCATTCTCCACTGAAATCGTTCTGGAACGAAGAGACCTGTGCCGACGCCACGAAAATCTCGTTGGATCTTCGCGACCGACTCGGTACCGTCGGCTTCGGAGGAACCGTCAGCGCCCTGGTCAACTACATCGCACCCCATTGCAGCCAGCGCGATCAAGAGCGTCTCTTGCAATTGGTCGATGAGGCGTATCGCTTCGATTCAGCCAAACAATCGTTGGTCCATGAATTCGTCGATCGCATTGCCACCACGCGGGTCGCGACCCAAGCCGAAAGCGTTGTGCGTGTCATGACCATCCATCAATCCAAAGGCCTAGAGTTCGATGCGGTCTTTATCCCTGCGATCGATCAAGCGATTATTCGCCATGCTCCTCGATTGGTTGCCATGCGAGATAGCCGTACCGGTCCCCCGATCTCGATCATGAGGAACGTCAGCAAGGAGTTGCAGCCTTACTTGCCCTTGGAATGGCAGGTAGCTTGTCAGGAAGCCAGCTACCAACAGCTCGGCGAAGCCCTTTGTCTGTTCTATGTCGCCCTGACGCGAGCTCGCCATGCGCTCTATCTCTTTGCGACCCCTAACAAGAATCCGATCAAGCAATGGGGCTCAGCCCTCCACTCGATCTTCGCCAACGATCAAACCGGCGCCGAGCCGGGTTTGATGATTTATAGAAATGGCCAAGTCGACTGGATCGAACGAATAGCGATCCCACAGGACAAGACAAATCAAGCCCATGTGGAAGAACTGAGCGATGCTAAGGCGGACAGAGCCGGTGCGCTCAAGGTCCAGCTAAGGCTCGAAGACACCTTGCTGCGCAATCCACAATGGATCGCACCGAGCCAGCAACCTAAAGAAGAGACCCTCGAACCCTTGGTCGATTATTGGAAGTCAGATGACACAGCCGCGACGGTCATCGGCAAGCTTATTCACCGATGGTTTGAAGAGATACGAACATGGATCGAGGATTTCCATCCGGACAAGAACCAGTTGCTCAGCATCGCCGCAAGTGCGCTTACCAAAGACGAAATGATGCAGTTGCAACTCGACCAGCAAGCCGATCGATTCTTGAGGTACTGCCGATCCCCAGTGATCCGTGAAGTCTTTAGCAAGCATCGCTACACCCATTGGCATGAGCCTGCGGGGCTGAATCTCGATGTCACCAACGAACGTCGGTTCCTGGTCTCGATCGATGATCAGCTCATCCGAGGGATTATGGACCGATGTGTGCTGGGTTGGGACGGCGATCGAGTCCTGAGAGCCGAGGTGATCGACTTCAAGACCGATGCCAGACCGGGGAATATCGATCTTGCGACGTGGGTTGCTCTGCGGGTCGAGCACCACGTGTCACAATTGCAACTCTATCGCAAGGTGCTCTGCAGGCAGTTCTCACTTCACCCGGAAATGGTCCAGGTCACCCTGGTTCTTCTGAGCGAGGAGCAGATCGTTTCAATCGCTTAGGTCCCAATTGCATTAATGCAGCTGAGAGTACAGCAGCATATTCACACCGATCCGGAATGCATCCTCGCGGACATAGCCACGGCACTGCAGCGAGTGCTTGCTCTCCATCGCACAACTAAGGTCGTTTGGGCAGAAGAGCACGATGATCCGATCGTTCCATTCCAAAGCCTCGATCTCCGCAGGCCCTTCTCGCTTGGCCTTGGCCAAATCGACATCGCCTCGACCTGGATCGATCAAGCTGACGTTTCTCAGGTCGTACCCCCCCGGTCCATCTTTGAGGAGCAGCGGATGGTCGGCGGGCAATAGCTGCCATTTGGCATCTGGGAACAGTTTTCCAAACTCCTCACGCATCGATTTGGAGAATTCTTCGGAGCCGCAAATCGCATCACCAATAACCATACCACCATTGATAAAATGTGTTCGAAGGCCTACTTGCTCGGCCTCGGAGAATGCGAATTTATTTCGGCCGTGGATATAGACCAACGGGTACTTTTCTAGCTCTGGGCTGGTGGCCGCAAGCTTGGGGGTCTTCGGATCGACCATGGCTTTGGTCTCCCTGCGAAAGACCTCTACCAGGTTGCCAAGCGCCTTGGGCGTCTCGTCTCCACCACCGCTATGCATGATTTTTGGGAGCGTCAGCGTGCCTCGTTCGAGGACTTGACGATTCATATCGCTTTGGACGATCTGGACCGCTTCAAGCTTGTCTTTGAGTTCTCGACCAGTTGCGTAGGCCACCACATTGAGGCCCACTTTGACAGCGTTGTCGAGTTCTGCACTGACCACTTTAGAATATTGCGGCTTGGCACCATAAGGTTTCGAGAGTTCCCAGCGGCATGACAAGCTGATCGGGCTGTAGATGATGCTCGTCTTGCAACAAGCGTCGATCCCATAGAGCCAAAAGCCATCGGGCAAAGCAGCCGGATCGAGTCTCGCCTCGGCACTCCATACAGGATGGCTCGGGGGCAACTTCTGAAATGGCTTGTCAAAAATCATTTCCATCTCGCGACGAAATGAAACGTCGAAAGCCTCTCCCTTGCAACCGCCTTTGTCGCAAGCCTCCGCGAAGATAAAGCCACCTTGGTCGACGTAGTCCTTGAGCATGCGGCGCTGCTGGGCTGAGAGGACGAACTCGTCGCTGCCGCTGATAAAAAGAACGGGAGTTTCCAACAGATCGGGCAAGGAGGCGCGTTGGAGCCGGAGTGTTTGCCAAGCCAGATCGCGTTTCCAAGCCAGCTCGACATGGCCGGTCAAATGCTGAATGCTCCGCCGATGGCGATTCCAATCGCGGTTACCCGGATCGCTCGAGTGCTGCAGTTGTCCTATGACGACTTGACGTTTGCCCTTGCTCAGAAACAGCAAGGCCATCGCACGGGCCGCAGGGGGTTGCAGACCTCCGGAGCCTTGGGTGACTCCCATGAGCCGGGAGTTCTTTGGCCCGACGATCGCATCGCAACCCTCGCGATACCAATCGTGGTCTCCGATGAAGCGTTGGCCGGTCAGTCGCCCAACTCGCTCGAGTCCGTACATGTAGTACAGATACCAATCCCCATAGCCGGGGTTTTGAATCACCGAAAAGTTTTCGGCAAGCCACTGGAGTGACTTATTCGCATCATAATCCTGAGCCGCACCCGGTGTACAACACTGGATCTGGTTTCCTTGCACTCGAGCATCTTGTGTAGTCGATGCGTCCTCGAGAATCAGCATCGAGGCGATTCCCGCACATGTCATACTGCCGCGTGGGCCACGTTCGCCACGATATCCCCATGTCCCAGCATTGCTCATTTTATCGAACCAATACTTGCGCCCCTTTTGGATCACTTGAGCGGGGATCTCGATCCCGATACGGCTAGCCTCCCAGAGAGCCAACACAGCGAATTGGGAATTCGATTCATCCGATGCACCGCGTTCCTGACGATAAGCCCAACCGCCATCGTCCTGTTGGCCTTGGACCAGCCAAGCAACGTTGCGTTCGATCAAAGCCCGGTCGCGACCCGGCTCGGCAGCACACAGCGCCATGGCTTGCAGACTCGCTTCGTAGACTTGCATCGGGCGCTCGCCACGGATGTAGTCCATCGCACGGGCGACCTCTGTATCGCCGGGTTTGCGGCCAGCGCTCAGGAGTGCCAACACCACCAAACTCGTCAGGCCTGTGTTCTGGTCCGCATGGCCTTGCCAAGCTCCCACCGGGCCGTCTTTGGCTTGGCGGTTTTGTGTCCGCCGAAAATACTGCAACAGTTCATCGATGGCTTGCTGGACATCAGCCGGGCTGACCGAGCCTTGTGCCATGGCCCAAGACGGACTGCTGCAAAGGGTCAGGATCGAAACCAAACAGGTGCAGACCCATGAAAGCAGACGATGGGAGTTCCTGCGATTAGCCCAGGGTTTGCGTACAGATTTCATCGGGGTGGATCTCATCGGGGTGGTTTTCATGAACGAATTCTATCAAATACCACCGCACAAATCGACCTTCACGCTTCTGAATCACAACGAGTCCGGCAGGAGACAGGGGTTATTGCCCCAACCGAATTCGGACCGCTTCCTCGTTGGGGACCACGGTGTTTGGATAGGGAGTCACAGGGATATCCAAGAGATTCGGTGCCGGTGCTGAGACGCTCGGCAGGCTCGGTGAGGCGGTTCGCTGTGGCAAACCAGTGCCGACCGGGCCAGTGCCAACCGGGCCAGTGCCGGGCACGCCGTTTAGCGCGTTGGAGATCCCGCTTGTTACGACTCCCACTTGCTGGTAGATCCCCGTTGCTTGCTGAGAGACTTGGCGACCTCGATCGACAAGTTGATCGATATTGGCTGAGCCACCGATGCTGGCCATCAGATCGCGAGCAGGTTTGAGGTTCGGATCGATTTTCAATGCTTCGGTCAGATGCTGCTGTGTGGCGGGGATGTTCTTGCGTTGGAAGTGCAGGTAGGCCATGTGGTACTGAGCCATCGCCGGAGTATCGCTTTGCGACAGCTCGGCCATCGATCCGCTTGCGTCACCTGCATCGAGCATCGCACCGGCCAAGGCTTGTCGGTAGGACTTGTTGCTGGGTTGCAACTCGACCGCCTTGCGCAAATGCTGCTTGGCCGTCACTAGATCCCCTGTCTTTGCATAGAGTTTACCAAGTTCCATGCAGGCATCGGCATTGGTCGGTGCTGCAGAAATCGTCTTTTGATAGAACTCGATCGACTTGGGCGTATCTTGCTGGCGATCGTACAGACGGGCCATATTCAAGAGCGCCACGGAGTTCTTGGGCTCGGTTTCCAAAGCTCGCGAGTAGCTGTCGAGCGCTTTGGCATAGTTGCCCTGCGACTCAAAGTAGTTCCCTTGGGCAACGAGTATCTCGGGAGCGATACTCAGTGGATTTGCCCCCGATTTGCTTTCCCCTTCGGCCGTCACCATCGACGACGCCGATGCGGGAGTAAACGGAGCCGCAATGGCCGTCTTGGTCTTGCTATAGGCGGACGAAACCGCCGCACCGACCGAAGTGATTTGGTTCTTGACCGACTGGCCGGTGCTGGCCAACGAAGAGCCCATTGAAGCTCCGGATTCGGACTTCCCAAACTTGGGCATCGCCAGTCCTGGCATTTTAGAACCTGATTGCGATGCGCAACCCGAAAAGCTCAGGCCGACAAGCAAGGCCATAGACAAAAGCCAGCGTGCATGCCTGGGCCGCTTGCTCAGCCGCGACGACTTGGTGCCTAATTTGCCAGCATTCTGTTGGTCTTGCATCATCCATTCCTTTGGTAGAATCGCTACAATCCTGTTTTCTTCTCACTCGGCAACCCCGTCCTAGTAGCTTGAATGAAACCCGGAAAAGTTTCCCCAAGTTTCCTGGGCCGCAAAAGCTCTCCGATAGTAAAAGTTTATGTCTAGCGCAGGCAAGAATCCTCCGAAACCGCCAAGCATGCCGAGCCCATCGACCTTGGAGCGAATGTTTGGCGGCGCGTCGGTGGGCCAGTTGTATCATTTTTGCAATCGACTCTCGACGGGCCTGCGCGCGGGAGTCGATCCGCTTAGGCTCTTGGATGCCGAGTCCAAGGCCGGTGCAGCTCGCTATAAGGACGCGGCGAAAGATACAGCCGACAAGATCCGGCTCGGATACAGTTTCTCCGAAGCCATGCAGCTCCAAAAGGGCTTCTTTCCCCCGCTACTGATCAAGATGATCTCGGCGGGCGAGGAGTCCGGTCAAGTCGACCGCGTGCTTGGTTACATGTCCGATTACTACCAGGACCTCAAGCGTACGCGTCAGGACTTTATCTCTCAGATCACAGCACCGGTGATCCAGTTGCTCCTAGCGATCGGGATTATCTGCGGGATGATTTTCATCAATGGATTTTTTCAGGCAGGTGGGCCAGGCGAGAAACCCTTCGACATCACTGGCGTTGGCCTTCGGGGTGGCAAAGGGGTGATGATATTCCTCGGGATCCTATCGCTCATCGGACTGGTTCTTGGAACGATTTGCTTGGCCATTTGGAAGAACTGGTACAACTGCCACCAGACGCTCGTTCCACTGGTTCGCAAGGTGCCGGTCATCGGCGCGGTTTTTACGACCACAGCGATGTCTCGTTTGTCGATGACTCTTTCGATGATGCTCGGTGCGGGAGTCGAGGCCAAGCGTAGCGTCCGAGACGCTGTCTTGAGCACCGGGAACTATTACTACATTGCAGGCTTGCCTCAGATCGAATCGGGGATTGAGCAGGGCAGGTCGTTGTCGGAGAGTTTCGCCGAGCCGAAACGTTTACCCGATGAGTTCATCCAAACGCTCGAAGTCGGAGAGCTCAGTGGTGCCGACAGCGAATCGCTCGAACGCTTGGCCATTCAGTATCGCGAGAAAGCGCAGATCGCCCTCAAGCAGCTGGCGATTGCGGCTGGATTTCTCATATGGTTCATGATCGCCGCGATGATTATCACCGTGATCTTCATGGTCTTCATGCAATATCTATCCATCATCACTGGCAACCTTCCCAAATAATCCCCAGCAGCCCTGGCCTCATGGTTTCAACCGTCGATACGCATCAAGCGTTGGAATTGGCCAACAGTGGTCCCCAACCCATCGCGGCGTATCTGCACGTTCCCTTTTGCTACCAGCGCTGTGGATACTGTAACTTTTCGCTTCTTGCCGACCGAGAGGATCTTCACGAGCGATTTGTCCAAGCCGTATTGGTCGAGTTGTCGTGGATGGGATCCCCGCAACGCGTTGAAACGATTTTCTTAGGCGGGGGAACCCCGTCGATCCTGAACCCTAGATCGATGGTGCGGTTGCTTGAAGCTTTGAGGCAATGGTTGCCCCTTGGCGGCCTGACGGAGTGGTCGATCGAAGCCAACCCGCGCGATGTTACGGAATCGAACCTGCGGTTATGGCGAAGTCTGGGGATCAACCGGATCAGCATCGGCGGTCAGTCGTTTCAGGATCGCAAGCTCAAGGTGCTCGAGCGCGACCATACGTCGCTCGAGCTGCTTCGAGCCATCGAGCTTGCGGCCCATCACATGCCGCGCGTGTCTGTGGATCTGATCTTTGCCGCACCCGGTGAAACACTCGATGAATGGCGCAGCGATTTGCAACAGGTTCTCGCCTGCAAGATCGGCCATGTATCGACTTACGGTTTGACGTTCGAAAAGGGTGCGCGTTTCTATGGGGAGTTGCAGCGGCACAAGATCACCCGCGTTGACGAGCAGCTCGAACTCGATATGTACAACCTGGCTATCGATATGCTGGCGGCTGGCGGTATCGAGCAATACGAGATTTCAAACTTTGCTGCCAGCGGACAAACTTGCCAGCACAACCAAGCCTATTGGAACGCAGATCGTTGGTGGGGCTTTGGCCCAAGCGCTGCTAGTTACTTGGGCAATACCCGGAGTGTCAACCATCGCGGAACCTTGCAGTACCTACGAAGGATCGAGGCAGGGCTCTCGCCGATCGACGAGCAGGATACCTTGACCCAGGACCAGCAGTGCCGCGAGCGGCTCGTCTTTGGCATGCGGCAGCGCCAAGGGGTTCATTGGGAGCAGATCAAAACAGACTTCTCCGAGAGTACTCTGCGAGCCATCCAAGCGAGCCTAGAGCACCATATTTCCCAAGGTTGGATCGAGCGCGTTGGGCAGAGTGTGCGTCTGACCCGAGCAGGTCTAGTCATCAGCGATGGCCTGTGGCACGAGTATCTGACTTGCAAGTAATATTGAATCTGGCCCCTTGGGTGACTCGGCGCAATGCACTAAAGTAATTCCCAACTATCCTTCGGACAACGCTTACCGGGGCGTCTCAATGCCTGGAGTTCCATGTACGGCAACTATCAAGTTTGGTGCGATGTCGGCGGCACCTTTACCGACTGCTTCCTGGTAGGCCCCGATGGCAATCGTCAACAACTCAAAGTCCTATCGCACGGACGTATGCCCGGACAAATTGGGCCATGGTCCGACCCGTATACCTGGAGAGATTCTCGGCGAGTCGGCGAGCCGGACCACTTTTGGGTCTCTAGCCGCGTCGTAGGTGTGGATAGGGCTCATCAAGCGATCGCGCAAGGCGTCTGCAGGGCATTCGACGGAGAGACCGGCATAATCCGCGTCGGAAACTGGACTGCACTGGGTGCAAACAGCCGAGATTTCTCCCCTGATGATCTGCATCGATCGATGGTCGCTTACGAACTCTCACCAGGGATCGAGGCCCCCGTGCTGGCGGCACGGCTGATGCTCAGAGTACCCTTGAGCAACCCGCTCCCTGGTCTGGATGTGCGACTGGGAACCACGCGCGCGACCAACGCGCTACTGACCCGATCCGGCGAAAAGACGGCACTGGTGACCACTCAAGGCTTCGAGGATCTGATCGAAATCGGTTACCAAGAACGTCCCGAACTCTTTGCAATCCATGTTCAAAAAAGGCCCATGCTCTACGATCGCTGCGTTGGGATCATCGAGAGACTAGATCCGACTGGCCAGGTCCTAGTGCCACTTGACGAGGACCAAGCACGCTCGGAACTCCAACGATTGTTCGATGAGGGGATCCGCTCGCTCGGTATCTGCTTGCTGCACTCCTATCGAAATCCAGTCCATGAATTGCAAGTGGCCGAGCTTGCACGCCAGCTAGGCTTTGAATGGGTCTTTTGTTCCAGCCGCGTCGCACCGGTGATCCGCGCCGTATCGCGGGGCGAAACGACCCTCGTGGACGCTTATTTGACCCCGGTGGTTCGCAAGTACCTTGGGAGCGTGCGGGAGCAATTCTGCCAAGGTGCGGTTAGCAAGCTGCGGGTGATGACCAGCAGTGGTGGTCTGGTCGATGCCGCCGAGGCGTCCGGAAAAGAACTGGTCCTATCCGGTCCTGCCGGAGGCGCGGTGGCTCTGCAAGCCATCTCCAAACAAAGCGGTGCGCCGAAGCTGATCGGACTCGACATGGGAGGCACTTCGACCGATGTCTGCCGCATCGATGGCCGATTGCAACTTGAGCATGAGACGATCAAAGCCGGGATTCGAATGACGGTTCCAACCCTGGCGATCCACACCGTGGCCTCTGGAGGTGGTAGCGTCTGTTACTTTGACGGTGTCCAGCTTCGCGTCGGTCCAAAAAGTGCAGGATCCGATCCAGGGCCGGCTTGTTATGGCCGCGGCGGACCGCTGACGATTACCGACCTGAACCTGCTCGAAGGACGGATCGACCCCCAAGCCTTTCCGATCCCGCTGCAACGGGCTGCCTCCGAGCGGCGTTTGTCGGAATTGCTCGAACAAGTTCGGTGCAATGGCTTGTTCGAATCGATGGACGGCCAAGGACTGGTAAACGGTTTGCGGCGAATCGCCAACGAACAGATGGCTTCGGCTGTACGAG
Source organism: uncultured Pirellula sp. (assembly GCA_903837255.1). Classification (GTDB taxonomy): domain Bacteria; phylum Planctomycetota; class Planctomycetia; order Pirellulales; family Pirellulaceae; genus JBKCUI01. The sequence goes on from CAILTZ010000576.1 coordinate 9,411, forward strand.
CCATCAGCATCGAGCAAGGAGCCGATCCCCGTGAGCATGCGTTGGTCGGTTTCGGAGGAGCAGCCGGTCAGCATATCTGCCAAATCGCCGAGCTGCTTGATATGCAGCGGATCATCGATCATCCCCAAGCCGGCCTGCTGAGCGCTCTGGGTATGGGGCTTGCCCAAGTCAAACGGTCTGCAAATCATCCGATCTACGAGCCTCTAAGCCAGATCGATCCTCAGAGGCTCCAAAGAATTCGAGAGGAGCTCAGGAGTCGAATCGGCCAGGAGCTAGATTTAGAAGGTGTTCTGCAAAGCGAGCAGAGTTATCGGGGTGAAGTCGAACTGCGCTACGCGGGTAGCGAAGGAGCGTTGCGAGTCTCCTGGGATGATCGTCCCGAGACATGGGCTGGTCAGTTCCACGACAAATACCGTCAGAAGTACGGTGTTGCAAGGCTCTCTGGTCGGCTAGAGCTAACGAGCCTGTGGCTCGAAGGCTCTTCGCCCCCACAGTCCATCCACCAAGAGGCAGATATGGCCTCAGAGACCAGCATGAGTCCGACTCGGCTACCGATTGGTGAGCATCGGATGATCCAGATGGTTGTCGGGGGACAGAGAGTCCAAGCACCCTGCATCGATCGGCGAGCGATCCGGGCTGGGGAGTTGATCGCTGGGCCTGCGCTGGTCCAGTCCCAGGGGGCCACGACCATCATCGATTCGGGTTGGGATGGGACCGTGCAACCGGATGGTTCGCTTTGGATCGATCGAGCGAAAAGTTCTATCGAGAAAACCGAGCGCATGGACCAGTTGGCTACTAGCAGGGTCGATCCGATCCTTCGCGAAGTCATCGCGCAGAGGGTTGCGGCGATTGCCGATCAGATGGGGATTGTGCTCGAACAGACTGCCTTGAGCGTCAACGTCAAGCAGCGTCGAGATTTCAGTTGTGCAGTGTTCGATGCCCGAGGGGAGCTCATCGCGAATGCTCCGCATGTGCCTGTGCATCTTGGGGCGATGGGCCGGACGGTGCAAGCCATGATCGAGCGTTTTGACAAAATGCAGCCCGGGGATTGCTTCGTCACCAACGATCCTTATCAAGGTGGTTCGCACTTGCCAGATGTGACGGTCGTCACTCCGGTATTCCCCAAGTCCAGCTCGAATCGCCCAGCGTTTTTTGTCGCCTCGCGAGCCCATCATGCGGAGATTGGTGGGATTGCCCCAGGGTCGATGGCCCCTACGTCCAGGCGGCTCGGCCAAGAGGGGGTGATCATCCCACCGATGCATTTGACCGAGCATGGTCTGGATCGCAGCGCCCAATTGGAATCGCTGCTGAGAAATGCTCTTTATCCATCGCGCAACGTGGCTGAGAACATGGCCGATCTGCTGGCTCAGCAAGCGGCCAATCAGCGAGGTGTTTTGGCGATGCAGGAATTGGCCGAGTCCATGGGTGTCGAGCACTTGCAGTCGATCCTCGAATCGATCTTGGAGGTGGCCAGAGCCAAGACGGTTCGCTGGATCGAAAGTTTGACTCAGGACGAATATCGATTCGAAGATGCGATGGATGATGGAACGAGGATCGCGGTTCGGCTCACCAAGCGCTCGGGCGGTCGATTGGTGATCGACTTTGAGGGGACAGGAGCCGAGTGCCCAGGGAATCTCAATGCGAATCCCGGGATTGTGACCGCGGCGGTCATGTACACGATCCGCTGCGCGATTGGGGATACGATGCCACTGAATTCCGGGGTGATGCGAGCGGTGGATTTGAAAATCCCGCGAGGGATTCTCAATCCTCAGGGGACCGGGCCCATCGAGGATTGGCCGGCGGTGGCTGGGGGGAACGTCGAGACGAGTCAGAGGATTGTCGATGTGCTTTGGGGGGCACTGGGTTTGGCAGCAGCCAGCCAAGGGACAATGAACAACTTTCTGTTTGGCAATGCGCATTTTGGTTATTACGAGACCATTGGCGGAGGGACGGGGGCTAGCCCATTTGGTCCAGGAGCACATGCTGTGCATTGCCACATGACCAACACCCGACTGACAGATGTCGAGGTTCTCGAGAGTCGCTATCCGGTGCGGGTGATAAGCTTTGGGGTGCGTCGCTCTAGTGGTGGCAAGGGGCTTTACGAAGGTGGCTCTGGGATGGTCCGCGAAGTGATGGCGCTCGAACCGCTGGAGGTGTCGCTTGTCACGAGCCGTCGGGTCGGTCGAGGGCCGTACGGTCTTTCGGGAGGAAGCGATGGGGCTCTAGGGGAGAATTGGTGGATAGGGACAGGGCATCAGCAGCGACGATTGGAGGGGTCGTGTCAAATGAGAATAGAAGCAGGGGAGCGGATACGAATCATGACGCCCGGCGGAGGGGGCTTTGGGATTCGGTCAGCCTCGACCGCTGATGGGGCGCTAATGGATCGCTGATAAACAGCCAAACAGCCAAGCAGCCAATTAGCCTGGGATCTCGCTAAGTCGCTAATCTTGCCAAGGGGTTTGATGTCGAGAACGTCAGCAGTCCATGCAAACATCTAGAGAAAATATTCAGTGTTGTTACGAGGCGTATTTTTCGAAGGAGCGAATGGTCTGGGTGGCTGCTAGGTCCGAGTCAGGCAACGGGAAAACCTCGGCGCTTAAATAGCCGCAATATCCAATCGAACGCAAGGCGTCGATCAACGGCTCGACCGTTAGGTGCCCCAAGCCGATGGCTTGGCGGTTGCTGTCGGCAAAATGGATGTGACCTATCGCTGCCCCTGCCTTGCGAATCGAATCGGCCATATCCGCCTCCTCGATGTTCATGTGGAACCAATCCGCTAAAAGCTTCGTGCAAAACAACCCCTGGATCATCGCTGAGCCTTGGGCCAGCGTGTTGCACTGGTCGGTCTCGTATCGATTCAGCGGTTCGTAAAGGATCCTGCCGCCGATCTGTCGGGCTTGGGCGTCGAGTCGCTCGAGCCCCTCACGCAGGAACTCCTTGGCCTGCATCTTGGTTACGCCCGGTCCCGATCGACCTTGCATCGAACCGATAATCATCGGGGCCGAAAGCTTGGTCGCCACCTCGAGCATCATCATGAGAAACTCCATGGCCTTGGACCGGACCTGCGCGTCAGGATCGGCCAGCGACAGCTTGTGCCGCACCCAACCGGCCCCGGTCCCGACAGCCGCAATCTCCATTCCAATCGCTTTTGCCAGCCCCCCGGCGTCGATCCCCTGAAAGTACTCCGGGCCTGGTGGGAAGATCTCTAGAGCATGAAATCCGAGCTTTTTGGCTGATTCTAAGCTCGACTGCAGCTGGCCCCAATAGACAAATGGACCACCCTGGGCTTCTGGGACAGCCGAGAAGGTTACGGCGGATTTGATGCTGGTCTTGTTCATTGAAGCTTAATGATATCTTAATATTGGTTGGCTGTTCTATTCGTCGCGATTGCAAGAAAATCTGGCTCGACGGTGCTAGCACGACGGTGCTGGAGAGAATACCGGATAACCAAGGATATTGCCATGCAAGAGAAAATAGGTATCGCTTTGTTCAGCCCCACAGGAAACAGCCTTCGAGGACTCTTATCGGTAGGCATGGTCGCCTGGCTTTTGTGCCTTGACGCGGTCGGTCAGTTGGCGGTCGATCCGGCTCTGAAGCCTTACAAGGCGGTGCCTGGAGTATCGGGGCAGCTCAAAAGCGTCGGTTCGGATTCGATGAATCCGCTGATGTTGCTGTGGACGGAAAAGTTCAAGACGTACTACAAGGGGGTTCGGACCGAGGTCGAAGGGCAGGGGTCGTCGAAAGCTATGCCGGCCTTGATCGAAGGTGCTTCGGCCTTTGGTCCAATGAGCCGCGACGCGAAGAGCAACGAAATAGCGGATTTTGAAAAGAAATTCGGGTACAAGCCGACGTTGATCCCGACGGCGATCGATCTGCTTGCGATCTACGTGCATCGAGACAGTCCTCTCTCGGAGATATCGTTGCAGCAACTCGATTCGGTTTTTTCTAGCACTCGGAAACTTGGTGGGAACAAGATCGAGAAGTGGGGAGAGCTTGGGCTTACAGGCGAGTTCGAATCGGCCAACATCGCTATGTTCGGACGAAACGCTGCCTCGGGGACTTACGGTTTCTTCAAAGAAAAGGTTCTCGGCAATGGTGACTACCGCGACTTGGTCAACGAGCAGCCTGGGAGCACAGCCGTCATTCAGTCGGTAGGTGAAAACAAGTTTGCGATTGGCTATAGCGGTGTAGGCTTCAAAACGGCCTCGGTAAAAACCCTTTCCTTGTCCTCAAAGCCTGGGGAAAAGGCCTTTCCTCCGACCTCTGAGCACGCTTATAGCGGCGAGTATCCCCTGGCCCGTTACCTGTATCTGGCGATCAATCACAAACCCGGCACCAAGCTCGATCCGGTGAGGCGAGAGTTTTTAAGGTTTATATTCAGCAAAGAGGGTCAGGAGTTGGTGGTCAAGGAAGGATCGTTTCCAGTGGATGCAGGGACGGCATCCAAGGCTTTGAAGGTTCTAGGCATCGACCCTTAAGATTGGCGGGCATCATTACGACCGAAGCGGGCGACGGACAGATTTCAGCGAATCGACGCCTCCACCGTCGCGATCATTCCTCGCGCGCCGGGGTATATTGGGCCGACCATTTGGCTCGAGCGATCATAACCATTGGTGGTATCGGTACGATCATCGTGGTGCTGCTGGTTGTGCTGGTGTTATTGGCGAATGTCGTGCCGCTGTTTCGTCCAAGTCACCTTACCGATGGTCCCCTGGTCGCTTTGGCTTCTTCAAAGGATGCATCGCAAGAGCTTGCGACAAACAACGCTGTGCTGGCATTTGGTTCCGATGAGTACTCGGAAATTCTCTGGCTGGTGCGGCCCGACCAAAGCATCGACGTTTACAGTCTGAGCGATGGAACGCATCTTCAGAGAATCACTCCTCCGGCGAGGATAGATGGCACCATGGCCGTCGGTGCCAGAGTGGCCAAGATCGATGATCTGCAAAGCTCGGTCTTGTTGGGTTTAGAGGACGGTTCGGTTCGTCCGATTCTATGGACGATCGATGTGAGTTTCGCTTCTGTGGTCGATTTGGATCGGGAGATAGCCGATGCCATCCTAGCCCAAGCCGGTGCACCGGTTGTTCGCGACCAGACCATTTTCCGAGCCACTTCGGAGGGTTTGATTCGTAAGGTGAAGTTTGTAGGTGCAGAGTATTTGGATCCGATCCCTGTGCATGCTGGACCGATTGAAAAGGTCGATTGGGTTTTGAAGTCAGACTCTTCGATGATGGCCTCGTCGCAGAAGGGGACGTGGGCTAGCTCAACTGCCGACGAATTGTCGATGGGGCAATACGAGCGTCAGGCTGGGGGTCTTGGGGCCAAGCCCAAGCAAAGCGCCCAAGTCTGGCGATCTAAGTTGGTAGGTGTCCAAGCCCCTGGGAGTAGTCTTGATGCAGATCCTCCAGTGGCCGTTGAAGGATTGATGATCTCCGGACTTGGGGATTCGATTCAGAGTGTCGACAAGACAGGCCGGGTTAGTCGGTGGAGTCCTGGCGAAAACCAGGTGCTTGATCGGGACGACAATTACATGACAATCACAGCCCAGCTGAGCGCTTTGTCTGCAAGCGAGCCACTGCTGGGTCGCGCGACATTGATGTTAGGGAGTCAAGCAGGAGAGATTGAGGCGGTCGCCTTGACGACAAGCGATTCGGGTCGCGAACTGCGAACGATCCACAGGATCCCATGCTCGAACGCATCGATTCGTGCGATAGCCGCTAGTCCAGCCCACAGGCTTGTCGTGGTCGCAGACAAAGTTGGAGGTTTGAAGGTCGTGCATGTGACTTCTGAGCGAATAATCGCTGAACTGGATTCCACAAAACTCAGTGACGACGATCAGATGCGATTCACCAGGACTGGCCGCGAGTTGCTCATATGCAATCGCTCTGGATTCCGGCGTCTTGCGCTCGATAGCGAGTATCCTGAAGCTTCGCTGGCGAGTTTCTTTAGGCCGCTTTGGTACGAGGGCTACCAGGAG
>CAILTZ010000577.1 GCA_903837255.1 uncultured Pirellula sp.
CTCCAACATCAAGCGATCGTTGGCGCTAGCCGAAGAGGAATTGGCTCTGCAAGAAAAGGAACTAGCGAGGCTTGCGAGTTTGCCAGAAGGTATCGCGAGCGAAACCGAGCGAGATCAATCCAAACGACAGAGGATCGTCAGTGCCAACCAAGTCGTCACTTTTCAGAACCAATTGCAGTTGCTCCAAACCCGCAGAACTCGAATCGAGCTGGCCGAACGATTAGCCGACACCCAGCTGGCACAGGCCAACGTCAATTTGGATCGTTCGGAGATCAAGTCTCCGATCTCGGGTGTGATCGTCAATGAAACCGTTCAAGAAGACTCGTATGTCCAGCGTGCTGACAAGCTGTGCATTATCGAAGACACCGAGCGCGTCGAGGTCAGCTGCAATCTGCGCACCGACCAACTGCTCTTGATCCTTGATCAGATCAACGAGGGTGGGATCAAGGATCCCTCGTCGCAGGTGCTGCGAGCTTCAAGCTACGAGCTGCCCGCAACTCCAGTCGAGATTTCTTATCAGGTTGCAGGCAGAAGCGATGTCGTGTACCAATGGCATGGCAAACTCAGTCGCTACGAAGGGATCGGACTCGACACCCAAAGCCGGACCGTTCCGGTACGTATCACCGTAGAAAACCCCAGGGATGTTCGACGCAACGGTGAAGCGATCACGGAAGAAGGCAATGGAGGCTTGCCAGCATTGGTCCGCGGAATGTTTGTCGATGTAAAGATCCAGACCAAGCCACGTCGATCGCTGGTTTTGATTCCCAAGTTAGCCTTGAAGCCTGGCGGACAAGTCTGGGCGTTTGAACCCGAAGCCGCAGATACCCAGAGTCAGGCCTCGAAAGGCACAGTCGCACCGGACCTGAATCTATCGGATCCGGCCGACTGGCTGGTTGGGAAAGTGAAAATTGTCACTGGAATCCAAACGATCCGGCTGTCCAAAGTCCCCCATCTTGGTGATCGCGAATACTGGGTCGCTGAGGCCGGCGAGGGGATTCCAACGGGTTCCAAACTGATCACATCGCCCCTTGCGAATTTGATCGGCGATGGGTCCGACAAGGCTAGGACAGCCAAATCCACGATGGCGAACGAAGGGATCAATCCATGAACGGAATTGTGCGTTGGGCAGTCAAACACATGGCGGGGATCAATTTCTTGGTCGTCGCAGTTTTGATCGGTGGGTTAGCTAGTTTCTTTGGGATGCGACGCGAGACGTTCCCAGAGTTTCAGCTCGAAGTCATCTTGGTCACCGTTCCTTATCCAGGTGCCACTCCCGATGAGGTCGAGACAGGCATCTGCCAAAAGATCGAAGAGTCCGTTCAGTCCTTGGCTGGGATCAAGAAGCTCACGAGCATCTGCCGCGAGGGGAGCGGATTTACCCTGATCCAGCTTGAGCCTAGCGTCAAAGACGTTCCCCGGGTGTTGTCCGAAGTCCGTTCGGCAGTGGATCGGATCTCGGTATTTTTCCCCGAACGGAGTGAAAAGCCGACCGTCGAGCAGATCACGTTCAGAACGCCCGCGATCCGTGTAGCGGTGCTAGGTCCTAGCCATAGGGACCAACAGAGCGAGTTGAAGCTGCGGAACTTTGCCGAGGACGTGCGCGACCGGCTTATCGAACTACCCAATGTGTCGCAGGCCCAAGTCGTCAACGTCAAGCCGTATCAGATCGACGTAGAGATCAGCGAAGATACGCTTCGAAAATACGGCATGACGTTGGGGCAAGTCGCCAGCATCATCCGCAAGGAGAATATGGAGCTCCCTAGCGGTCAGATCCGCAGCGACGGCCAAGAAATTTTATTGCGAGGCAAAAACAAGCGCGAGATCGGAGAGGATATCGCCAAGCTTCCTCTGGTGACGCAACCCAACGGGGTGATCCTGACGGTTGGAGACATCGCCAAGGTTCGCGATGAGTTCGACGATGTTACGGCGCTCAACGAGATCAATGGTCGACCGGCGCTGACCATCGTTATCGAGCGGACGAGCACCGAGGATTTGCTAAACATCTCCGACGAAGTCCAGAAGTTGGTTGCCGAGTATCCTGTACCCGAGGGTTATTCACTGATCGCTTGGGGTGATGAGAGCATCGACGTGCGAGACCGGATCCGGATGCTCCGAGAGAACGGCATCCAAGGTGGTGTGATCGTATTCTTGCTCTTGGCCCTGTTCTTGAATCTAAGGCTCGCTTTTTGGGTGGCGATGGGGATACCTATCAGCGTTTTTGGCGCGGCCATTGGGCTTTATGCGTTCGGTGAGACCCTCAATATGCTCACCATGTTTGCATTTCTGATGGCCGTTGGGATCGTCGTCGACGACGGGATCGTGATCGGGGAGAACATCTATGCTCATAGGGACATGGGTAAATCCAATATCCAAGCTGCCATCGATGGCGCGGCAGAGGTATTGCCTAGCGTATTTTCAAGTGTAGCGACTACGATCATCGCCTTTGTTCCCCTATTTTATGTTTCGGGGGTGATGGGGAAATTCATTGCCGTCATGCCGGTAGCAATCATCCTGATGCTCGTCATTTCGCTCACGGAGGCAACCGTCGCGCTGCCGGGGCACCTGTCCCATGAATCCCATGCACCTAAGTCCATTCTAGAAAAACTGCGATACTACCTGATGCTCCCGATTCTGCCGGTCGAAAGGTTTTTCGATCGGATTTCCAAGTTCAACAATTCGATCTTGGATTGGTTTGGCGAGCGTTTCTACGGGCGGTTGCTCCGGACGTTTTTGGACAAGCCACTCTTGCCAGTCGCCTTGGGATTTGCTGTCGTTTCGCTAGCCGTCGGCATGGTTCGATCGGGCAAAGTCCCCTTCGAGTTCTTTCCGAACCTCGATGGGAAAACGATTATCGGCCAGGTGATCTACCCGGACGGGACCCCTGCGGACATCACCACGGCTGCGGCTAGACACATGGAATTAGCATTGCGAGAGATCAGTCAAGAGGTTGCCGACAAAGAGCAGAAAGAGGGTACTAGCAAGACCCCACCTCCAACCGATCCCACATCCCCCCGGGGGCCGGTCAAACTGACTTTCCTGCGCGTAGGCTCGGCCGAGCAAGGCAACCAGGGAGCAGGAGACAGACAGTCCGGTTCGCACGTCGCGCAGGTCACCGCAGAGATCCACGACGCGACCGTGCGGAATGTGACCAGCGACCAGATCATCAAGTGGTGGAGACAAAAAGCGGGGCAATTCCCCGGTGCCGAGCGGGTGACTTTCCAAGCCGCCAATCTCGGGCCCGGAGGGAAACCTTTAGAATTCAAGATCCTTGCACCTCGCCAGGGCGTGCAGCAGCTCGAAACTGCGGTCGAGGAAGCCAAGGCCAAGCTTGCTACCTATGACGGAGTATACGATATCCGAGACGATTCCAACCCTGGGAAAACTGAGTTTCAATTTACGATCAAGGATCGGGCCAAAGCGATCGGAGTGCGCCAAGACGATTTGAGCGAGTCGATCCGCAGTGCCTACTATGGATCCGAAATCATGCGCCTCCAGCGAGATCGACACGAAGTCAAATTGATGGTCCGTCATCCAATCGAGGAGCGTCGCTCGCTTGCCGACTTCCAAGACCTTCGAGTTCGCGGCCTTGACGGAGTCGAAAGACCGATCGCTGAACTTGCTGAAATCAAAGTCACTCAAGGATATTCCGAAATCAATCGACTCGATCAGATGCGTTCGATCACCATCTCTTCGGAGCTCGATACGACCAAAGCAAATGCCTCGACGATCGCCGCTGATTTGAGAAAAACCCTCGATCAGGAATTCAAAAACAAGTATCCGTATTTGCGATTCCGATGGGAAGGTCAGCAGGAGGAGACCCGCGAATCGTTCAACTCGCTAGCGATCGGTTTTGCCGTAGCCATGGCGGCGATGTACCTGCTGCTGGTCTTCGAGTTCCGATCCTATCTGCAACCATGGATCGTCTTGGCGATCGTTCCCTTTGGAATGGTCGGAGCGATCTTTGGACACGCACTCATGGGCTTGCCACTGACCCTCTTTAGCATGTTCGGGATGGTGACCCTAGCGGGTGTGGTGGTCAACGATTCAATTGTATTGGTTGACTTCATCAACCAGTGCATTGCCAAGGGGATGCGGCCGGTCGATGCGATCATTACGGCAGGATCAAGACGATTGCGGGCCGTGTTCTTGACCAGTGTGACTACGGTCGCAGGACTCTTGCCAATGCTGCTGGAAAAATCCCTCCAAGCCCAGGCATTGATTCCGATGGCGACAAGTTTGGCGTTTGGCTTGATCGCTTCAACGCTCCTGGTGCTATTGATGGTACCCTTGCTCTATCGGCTCTACGTAGCGATATCGTTTACCGATGAGCAGATGCTCGGCTTTGATCCCCTGGTCAAAGAGTCATCGGCCCAATTGCAAGAAGCTATCCCCTCGCTGAGCAGTGAGCCATTGGTATCTGGGGCAAAGGCATAAGGTCCATCAGCGGTCCAGGATTTGATACCGCTGATGAACGCTAATATTCGCTCCTAGCAACCCCTGCAAGGAGCGTCGGGAGATTCCTGGTCCAGATCCTTTGCGAGCTTGGCACCTTGGCGAGAAACCCTATCTTGGCCGTTTTCGCCGCAGTACGGGCCCAGAGGCCCATACTACGGCCAGATGAGAAAGCCACGCTCCGCCTATTCGCTCCTAGCAACCCCTGCA
>CAILTZ010000578.1 GCA_903837255.1 uncultured Pirellula sp.
CGATGGCCAGATGCTCTACACGTTGGGAGCCGAAGGGGATTTGTTTTGTTTGGAGGCTACAAGCGGCAAGGTCGTTTGGTCCAAGAAGCTCAAGCAGGTCTACAACACCGAGTCACCGCTTTGGGCGCCGGTGTCAGCTGCGTCGAAGCCGCACCGCGGTACTCGACCACCAAGATTGCATCCTGTTTTTGAAAAGACAAGTCAGGAAGAATTCGATTGATCCCAAAGAGTCCACCTGCTCCGCCGGTAAGCAACGTATTTTGTTGGTTGACCACCGGTGGCGCAATGACTCCACAAGACAAAATCAATAGATGATCCGTGGGCCATCGAAACCTCTCGGACAACCGCCACGAAATCATCTGAGGGACTTCGACTTGATAAGCCCCACCCGCACCGGGGACTTCCAAGGCCACCGGATTCATCTTCTCGACCTGATCGACGTCGCACTTGAGCATCATATCCATCGTGCTACCGTCGAGACTCAGCAATGGACTAAATACCATCCGATACCCCTCCTGGACTTCACCGTAATTCGGCGTCAGGGGTGGCCAAGCCGACGTGGTATTCGGAGCATATTCGCGCAGGTAATTTCTCGGTCGCATCTGCTCGATCGTCTGCGTTTGACCTTGGACCATCCGCAAGTCCAACGATTGGACCTCGCGAACATCCTGACGCTGTCGAAGCTGTGCCATGACAATGGCACCGTTCTCTTTGGGCATGAGCCAAGCCGACATTCCGGGAGATCGGACCGCGGTAGATCGCATGAACGGCATTGCCTTGGATCGCCAATTCGGATTCCCGATCGTGATCATCCGCAAACTAAACACCTGCGGTTCATTGATTCCATTGACAAAACGTTCATAGACCTGAGCTACCACCTTTTGCATTCCCGCGTTGTGATAGACCCTCAAGGTCGTCCGGTCTGCGGTCAGAACGCCTACCGGTTCCTGGAACCACAGGTCGCTTCCAGTCTCGCGAATAATCCAGTCGATCACAGCTTGCTGGGGTCGATCGACATTCTTCAATGCTTGCGTGTAAGGTCTCAGATCGTACTCGACCCAATACTGGCCAGCATCGTTTGGAAGCTCCAGACGTTGATGGACTTTAACCCCAAGATTACTGCCGCCCGATGCGGCAGCGGGCGCAGCATTTGCTTGACCAGCATTCGCGCCCCCGACTGGAGCCGGACTGGTGGTAGCCGGACTGGTGGTAGCCGGATTAGCGTTTGGGCCGGCAGGGCCGGGCGCCAGCCCCTCGATGCTTGGAACCCTGGGAATCGCGTCACTGCCAAGAGGAGCCCCTACTGGCAGACCGTTTCCGCTTGGAATTGCGGTTCCCGCCGGGGGCAATACCGGTAGGGGCGATTGTGCGAGAATCCAGTTTGGGCCACCTGCTAGAAGACTCGTTAAGGCAGCGAGCAACACGATGGAGGGTCGAACTTTTCGCATGCTGTATCTCTGGATAATTACCTGGGAAATGCTCTGGATGGCAAAGGGAGCCTGACTCAGGGGGGTGATATCTGAATTGCTAGGCTGGGGGCAATAGAGAAACCGCGCCCTTTGACGATGCTAGCATTTTCATCCCGCTTACAGTAGGAACCAGCCACCCATTAACCACTACAGGACTCACATGAATACCAATTTGGCTGAAGCCGATTTGATCCGGCTGTGGGAAAAGCACACGGAACTCGAATTCTCCACCAAGGACGCCGTAAGGGGGCCAGGGGGTGAAGGGGCCGATCGCGCGCATCGCGAGGGATGGATTGATGATTGCCGAGTGATGATTGTTGATTTTTGAAGTGAAGCCTCTTTGCCCACCCTGGAGCAAGATCCACTACCGGCACCGTTGGCTGTTCCATCAGCGGTCCATCAGCGTCCATCAGCGGTC
>CAILTZ010000579.1 GCA_903837255.1 uncultured Pirellula sp.
CGGTGAGAGGAAATACGTCAGTGGCATTATCAAGCAGCAAGCGGGCGGTCGCATTGAAGATGTCGCTGCGGAAGTTCAGAACAAGCGTAGGAAAAATAAAACTCAGATCCCGTTCTTCACTGGCTTGCCTGATGACGTAAACCATCCGTTCTTCGTAAAACGAGGCCTCGTCGATGATCCAGGTTCCCACCTCGGGGTGTTTATTCAAGAGAGTCTCGAGTTCAAAGGAGTTCTGAATGGTTGCCAGATTCTCGCCAAGCCTCTCGTAGCCAGACCGGTAGGCCAACGCATCCGACGGTGCGTCCGGAAAACGGGCTGCATCAAGAGCGGTCCTGACGAAAAAAACTTTTCGCCGGTCTGCACCTGCTGTCTTCATCACCGCGTTTAACGAGGTGCTCTTCTTGAGCAGAATCCTCGAATCCCGCCAAACCCGAGCCGAGAACTCGGTTTTTCCCGATCCCATGGGGCCAATCACGAGGATTCGCCTCCGTGGAATTCGGAAATCAAAATGATTGGATGGATGGTGTACCTTGAGGCTGGGGAAACCCAGAGATTTGAGAAACGAGGAATCGTCCGGTGGAACCATTTCTCTAGTATAGGTGAGTTGCTGATTTTCCGAAACCTTAGTCACAACTTGTACGGGCAACACGAAAACATCTAGTCAAGGATTCAGGGAAAGGTTTGGGTCCTAAAGTCCGATAATAGAAGAGTCATGAAAACCCTTCCGCTGCTTACCCTGATCTGCGTTCTCGTTATTTCGTGCCAATCGACCCCACCGGCGAAACTCGCACCGGCGAAGGAAAGTCTGCTCGACTTGGTGGAGAACCAAAACTTAGACAAGATCCGGGACATCTTTGGGCTCAATACTGATATCAATAGCGTTAACGCCAATGGTCAAACGGCCTTGCACATAGCCGCTACTAAGGATCTAGCCGATATAGCCGCGGTACTTTTGGCACGTGGGGCTGAGGTTGATCTCCAAGACGCTCAAGGGAATACCGCGCTTAATCTGGCGGTAAAAAACGGGTCGGTGGGAATCCTCCCGGTGCTCATCCAGTACAATGCTTCCCTATTTGTTTCCGACAAGCAGGGGAAGTCGCCACTGCAAACCGCGTTGCAGCAGAATCCCGAAATCATCTCGAAATTGATCACAAAGGCCAATGTAGGAAGGCAAGACGCAGAAGGTAATACCGTCCTCCACCTAGCGGCATCACAGGGGTTGGAAAATTTGGCCGATGTTCTGTTAGTGCTCGGTGCGAGTACGGGTACGCGAAACTTACAGGGTTTGACCCCCCTTGATGAGGCCCTTCAATTCACTCAAAGCCTGCCTCACTCCAAGATTGCTTGGAAACTGACTCGGCAGGGATCACCAGCGCCCAACGACAAAAATGTGGATTACTTTTGGAAATCGGCTCAGGCCGACAATGCCAATCAAACCTTCGACCAAGGAACCTCGGCGCTTCACCTAGCCGCCTCGCGGGGTCACACAGGACTCTAGAAGGTGCTAACTGCACAAGGGGCCAGCGTTCAGGCCACTGATCTCCCCGGGAATACCCCGCTGCATAGCGCCGTAGAGGCCGGAAATCTCGATGCCGCTGCCTGGCTCATTGAAAAAGGAGCCGATGTCAATGCCAAGGACTTTAACAACAACACGACTCTACACTTAGCGCTCACCAGTCGTAATCCAACGGAAATGGTCACTTTTCTCCTTAGCAAGGGAGCTTTGCCCAATTCAAAAAACAATTTTGGCAATACCCCCCTACATCTGGTGGTTGCACTTAACCTTCCTGCGTCCATGGCATCGCTGTTGATTTCAAATGGTGCCGATGTTAACG
>CAILTZ010000580.1 GCA_903837255.1 uncultured Pirellula sp.
CCATGGTCTTGGCGGTGTACATCCCCCCACAGGCCCCTGCGCCAGGGCAAGAATTTCTAACGATACTCTCACGGGTTTGATCGTCGATCTGGCCGGCGATGTATTGACCATAGCATTGGAAAGCCGAGACGATATCCAGCGAGTGTCCATTCCATTTCCCGGCACGAATGGTCCCCCCGTAGATCATCAATGCCGGGCGGTTCAGGCGCCCCATAGCGATCAAGCAACCGGGCATGTTTTTATCGCAACCGGGGATAGCGATCAGTCCGTCGTACCACTGGCCACCCATGATCGTTTCGATCGAGTCGGCGATCAGATCTCGCGATTGAAGCGAGAACGACATGCCGTCGGTCCCCATGCTGATCCCATCGCTGACTCCCACGGTGTTGAACCGCATGCCGACAAGACCTTGGTCCTGCACCGATTTCTTGGCGGCAAGCCCCAGGTCCAGCAGGTGCATGTTGCAGGGGTTTCCTTCAAACCAAACACTCGCAATACCGACCTGAGCTTTGCTCATGTCCTCGGGCTTAAGCCCGGTTGCATAGAGCATCGCTTGCGATGCCCCTTGGCTCTTGGGTTGGGTGATGCGGGAGGAATACTTGTTGATCGGAGAAGTCATGAAACGGTTGGCAATACGTGGGACGAAACGGTGGACGGAGATGCCCGTTATTGTGAACACAAATACGATTTATTCCTACCGCACTTGCGGCGGAATTGTTGGTCGAGACTCGGATCCTAGCGAGACTCTCGGTAGTATCTCAAGGCTCGGCGATTGGAGACAAAGGCCATCTGTTCGAGGACCTCATCGCTCAGCTCGGTCCATATCCAGGAACTGATTTCTCCATCGATCAACTCGATCTGTCCGTCTTCGACCTCCACTTTGTAGAACAGATCTAGGACAGGTAGGGTGACCCCTCGGTAAACATAAGCGTTGGGTTCTGAGGTCAAGTACTCGAGCGCCTTGACACTCAGCCCGATCTCTTCGTAGATCTCTCGTCGCAAGGCGACCTCTGCGGTCTCTCCGTGATCGACAAAGCCCCCGGGCATACCGAGCAAACCCTTGCCAGGATCATTCGCCCGGCGTAGCAACAGGACATGGCCTTGGTCATTGGTGACGACGGCTCCGACAGCCGAAACCGGACCAAAGAACGAGGAGTGTGAGCACTGTGAACAACGGAAAGGACGAACGGGCTCGAACGACTCTCGATGGTGTCCACAAGCTGGACAATAACGATAGGTTTCCGCTAGTTCTTTGCCCATCTGCCAACGGCCCTTATCGACTGTATTTTCAGATCCCGGAGTAAAAATGCCGGAGTAAAACGAATCCTTAGGCCGCCAATGGATTGGAGGCTTTGCGTTTCGCAGCCTTAGGCAAACACAGTACCGCTTCGATCAACAAAGCCGCGAGCATCGCCACGACAAACCATCGCCAAATTTCCTGGACCAGACTCGAAGCCCGTTTGCCGGCGACGATTTTAGCCCAAGGCAGGTCTCCGAACATGCGTTCGAGATTTTGCGAGTCTACGCTGCGCATAGAATCTTCCTCGGTATCTCGATGCAATGCTACCAAGGCATTGTCGTTTCTGTAAACCCCCGAATGCATGGCGTATTCGTTAGAGATCGCCGATTCGCTCCCAAAGACCATCTTGGAGGTCGCGTCGACTGCGCGGTGCTGAGTCCCTGCGGATGCATTTTTGGTGGTGCCAACCCGCTGGGCGCCTGCGGCGAGCATTCGCTGGATCGTTACGTACAGGACTACCCCATCGCCTCCCAAGGTCGAGTCGCGGTCCGATGGGGTCGTTGCGCACAGAGTGATCGGTGTGGGATCTTGGGGTGACAGAGGCACACTGGCCAAGAATGGATTGCCATCGGGCAAGGACGCCAAAGCCTCGAACTTACCTTCGAGTTTGCAAAGACGCCGAATGCCGAGCTGTCCCAAAGGCAGCGGGGCACCGCTGAGGGTGTTGGCTAGCAACTGCGAATCGTTTTGCCACTGAGCGATACGAGCGAGCCGATTTCGCTGAGCTTCGGCTGCCGTTTCGTTCTCTTGAGGCACACTTGCGGCTCCCTCTTGGAGCGATTCCCAGCC
>CAILTZ010000581.1 GCA_903837255.1 uncultured Pirellula sp.
CCCCCCCACGCCTCGGGGCGCGCGTGGTGCTCCTGACAGGCAACTTAGACACCGTCGGCCAGATGAGTTGCAACCCTGCCATCGGCGGTGTGGCCAAAGGACAAATTGTCCGAGAGATCGATGCCCTCGGGGGCCTGATGGGTCAAACCATCGATCGAACCGGAATCCAGTTCCGACTGCTCAACAGCAGAAAAGGGGCCGCGATGCATTCGCCTCGCGCCCAGGCCGACAAGAAAGCCTACCAATTCGATATCAAACGCCAAATCGAAGAAAACCCGAACATCGACCTTCGACAAGAACTCGTCGAGGATTTAATCACGGAAACATCCGATGGCAAGACTCGTATTCGAGGTGTTCGGGTCCGAGGCGATGCGGAATACTTGGCCGATGCTCTGGTGCTGACCACAGGAACGTTCCTCCAAGCCATCATGCACACGGGCGAAGCCAAGACCGCAGGTGGACGTGCCGGCGAGGGCACCACATCGGGAATCAGCCAAGCGTTCGCAAGACTGGAATTTCGCGTCCAGCGATTCAAAACGGGAACTCCCGCTCGGCTCAACGGTCGGACCATCGATTACTCGAAAACGGAAATGCAACCCGGCGACGATCGCCCTCAAGCTTTTTCGTTCATGACCGATTCGCTCCCCGAACCGCAACTTCCATGCTGGATCACTTACACCAACGAAAGCGTCCACGCGCTGATCCGCGCCAATCTGCACCGGGCTCCGATGTACACCGGCCAGATCCGATCCTCGGGACCCCGATACTGCCCGTCGATCGAGGACAAGGTCGTGCGGTTTGCCGACAAAGATCGGCATCAATTGTTCCTCGAACCCGAAGGCCGAAGCACCCAAGAAATCTACGTCAACGGCATCTCGACGTCGCTGCCTCGCGACGTCCAAGACCAAATGTTCCGCATGATTCCTGGCCTGGAAAACGCACAGATCATGCGTTACGGATACGCCGTCGAATATGACTTTTGCCCCCCCGATCAACTCTACCCTTGGTTGGAAACCAAACTCGTCAGCGGTCTGTATTTCGCCGGCCAACTCAACGGCACTACCGGCTACGAAGAGGCCGGGGCTCAAGGTTTAGTCGCGGGTGCTAATGCCGCTTTGCGACTCCAAGGCAAATCAGAATTCGTACTCAATCGCGATGAAGCTTACGTCGGGGTGCTGGTTGACGATCTGGTCACTTGCGGTGTCGATGAACCCTATCGGATGTTCACCAGTCGGGCTGAGTATCGAATGATGCTGCGTCAAGACAACGCGGATCGAAGACTGACTCCAATAGGATACCAGTTAGGCTTGGTGGACCAAGCGCGCCACCAAAGGTTTGTCGATAAACTCGAAAAGATCGAACTGGCGCGCCGGGCAGTCGCCGGCCTTCGCATCGGAGACATCCCCGGAGACAAGTATCTCAAACGCAACGAAGTGACTTGGCAGAACCTCCTCGAACGCTTCCCAGAGTCGCTGGCACAGTTCCCCGAAGAGATCGGTCTGCAAGTCGAATACGATACCAAGTACGAAGGCTACGTCGCACGGCAGCAAGTTCAAGTCGAGCGTCAGCAACGCATGATGGACAAGCGAATCCCAATCGACTTTGACTACGTAGCCATCGTCAGCCTGCGGAACGAAGCCAAGCAGAAATTCACCCGTATCCGACCCCAAAATCTCGATCAAGCGTCCCGGATCAGCGGTATCACACCGGCCGACATCTCCTTGATTCTGGCTTATTTGGAAAACCCAAAACTCAAAAACAAAAGGGGTTCCGATACCAAGGTCTCTAGCGTCAAGCAATCCGATGGGGACATCGAGTGACAGGGACGCACAAAGCGCATGTCGCAAAAGCGCATGACAACATGCATGATGTTGTGATCGTAGGGGCTGGGCTTGCAGGGCTAACCGCTGCTAGGTCGCTGATCCAAGCGGGCTTGGACGTCGTCGTGCTGGAAGCCGATGATCGGCCTGGGGGCAGGCTCAAGACCGATCGGGTCGATGGCTTTTTGCTCGATCATGGGTTCCAAGTCTACCTCACGGGCTACCAGACCGCCGGAGAGATTTTAAACCTCAAAAGTCTGAACTTGCGATCGTTTGAACCTGGCGCCATGGTTCGCGTGGGAAATACTTGGCATACCGTCAAAGACCCACTCCGATCGCCCTGGAACCGAATGCCGAGCGATGCGATCAAAACCCTCCTTGCACCCATTGCAACTTGGGAGGATCTTTGGACCCTTTTCGGTACCGACAAAGCCTCATGCGGATGTCCGCCCAAGAGGTTTTGGAGCGGCCCAGCGTAAATACGCTAGATCGGTTGCGACAGGTCGGTTTCTCCGAGCGAATCATCGATCGATTTTTTCGCCCGTTTCTGGGAGGAATCTTTCTGGATTCAAGTCTTAACATCGCTTCGACCCGGATGGAATTCGTTTTTCGCGAAATGGGACTTGGTACAGCATCGCTCCCCGAGGCAGGGATCCAAGCTCTCCCCGAGTCGCTATGTCGAGATTGGAAACCCAACGTCTTGCAACTCCGTGCAACGGTAGCGGAACGAATCGAGGGTGGGGTTAAGCTATCCGACGGGCAAGAGGTGCGAGGACGGTATGTTGTGATAGCCACCGAAGCCAGTGGAGCAAAGCGATTGCTCGGTGAGCGTTTGGAAATCGCCGACAAGCCTACTTGGAATGCGACTACCTGCCTGTATTTTTCGATGGATCGAAGTGCATCGCCGACACGTGAGCCGATCCTTTTCCTAAACGGAAACTTGGCGGCCTCGAAGACCCCAATTGTTCCAGCAGTTGCCAATGAGTTTTCGATCAACCATGTCGCGTTCCCTAGCCTCGTGCAGCCTGCTTACGCACCCCACGGCCAAGTTCTGGCCAGTGTGAACATCAATGGCATCGTCGAGACACAGGGCCATGAGCTAGTTCAACAAGTTCGCAACGAACTAGAGCGTTGGTTTGGTTGGACTGTTTCGACTTGGAGGCATCTGCGAACTTACTCCGTGCCCTGTGCGTTTACGAGTCCGAGACAAGCGATGTTGCCGCCGGAAACTCAGGGTTTGTATACGTTTGGAGAAGGGCTATTCGCATGTGGTGATTACACCATGACAGCAAGCATTGAGGGTGCGATGCAGAGTGGACTACTGGCCGCAAACGCGATTCTCCATCGCAAGCGAGACATAGCGTAAATACGTTCTGATGCACTATTAAATGGGAAACGGACGATGTCTGTTTGCGGGTAGTTTAGATCCGATCAAACGATGCCTTGGCAGGCCGTCAACACTGTCCATTCCGTCCGCCGTCAAGACAGTCAATACAGTCAACACCGTCAATCCTGTCCAGAAACCCGACGCCGCCAGGCGGCGTAGCGTCGGGTGGTTGTATTAGCCCCCAGCGAACATTTGTCTGGGGCCCAATGGATTCAACCAACAGGCGATGTCGGATCGCAGGTGGCTTGATCCCGATCGACGTGCAACAAGGCGCTGTGGGCGTGTACTGGCCATACCCGCGGCTGGCGCATCATGGAGAAATACTGTTTAACCCTGAATCAATTTGCTGAGTATCTTCCCCTCGTCGGTCGGACCGATGAGCCGATTGAATAACCCTTGATACTCATAGCCAAACCGATAAGGATCCAAGCCCAACAAGTGCAAGATCGTAGCTTGTAGATCCTTGGGCGTGACCGGGTCCTCGGCTACGTAATACCCGATCTCGTCGCTCTGCCCGTAGGACAAGCCTCCTCGAACGCCCCCTCCGGCGAGCATCATCGAATAAGCGTACGGGTGATGATCTCGTCCAAAGAAACCCTTGCTCGGCGTATCTCGGACGTTGTTTTGCGACATCGGCGTTCGACCAAACTCACCTCCGACAACCACCAAGGTGCTTTCAAGCAAACCGCGTTGCTTCAGGTCGGTCAGCAAACCCGACACGGCCTTGTCGAGCTGTTGGCACTTGATCGGCAGTGTCTCATCGAGCGACTCCCCTGGAGAAGATCCGTGATGATCCCACCCCCAATCGAACAACTGAACGAACCGCACTCCGGATTCGACCAACCTTCGAGCCAACAAGCAGTTGTTGGCCATCGTTGGATCGTCCCCTTTGTAGAACACACGCGGATCGGTTTCGGATTCGGCTTGCGATACAAACCCCGGTTTGGCCCCATACAAATCGAGTGTCGATTGGGTCTCGCTCCCCAAGTCCATCGCTTCTGGAACCGAAACCTGCATCCGATAGGCCAATTCGAACTGCTCGATACGGGTCAGGGTTTCAGGGTCCCCGAGCCGTTGATGATGCGACTGGTTCAGATCCTTGAGTGTGTTGAGCACCTCACGCCGCATAGAGCGATCGACCCCTTTGGGGTTCGACAAATAAAAGACCGGATCGCCACCGGTCCGGCACTGGACCCCTTGGTAGACACTCGGCAAAAATCCACTACCCCATAAACTCTTCCCCGCATCCGGGGTCTTGCCCCCGGACAAAAGTACGACATAACCCGGCAAATTCTCGTTTTCAGACCCAAGTCCATAGGTTGCCCATGCACCGATCGTCGGATACCCGAGTCGCGATTGACCGGTGTGAACAAGCAACTGCGCCGGAGAGTGATTGAATTGGTCGGTTTGCATCGAGCGAATGATCGCAACATCGTCGGCATGCTTGGCCAAGCCAGGCAAGAGCTCCGACATCCACTGTCCGCTCTGCCCATGCTGGGCAAATGCGAATATGGGAGCCAGCATCTTGGGCACCCCTTTGATGAACGCAAACCGCTTGCCCTCGATATACTCTTTCGGACATTCCTTGCCATCGAATTTCTTCAAGGCAGGTTTGTAATCAAAAAGCTCCAATTGAGACGGGGAACCGGCCAGGTGGATGTAAATCACCCGAGTTGCACGAGCGGGGTTCGGGGGGGCTTTCGGGGCAAGCGGCCGTGTATCGGCAGCTTGGACAGTCCCACTCTGCTTGCCCTGGGTGAGCATGGCCAAGGCCATGGCGCCCAAGCCCACGCCATGGCGGGACAAAAACGTACGGCGGGTTTCATCCGCTAGCCGCTCGTGAGCCATCGCACTTTGTCGCCGAATCGATTCGTTACTCATGATCAATCTCAAGGTCGAGTTAGGAACTCATCGAGGTTCAACAATGCCGAGGTCAGCATCGACCAAGCCGCCAGTTCCTGGGGATTGATCCTCTCGTCGATCTTCACGGGGTAATCCGAAATCAGTGCCTTGGCCGCATCGGGATTCTCACGATAGTACTCCCTGGCTCTGCTCAGGAGTATTTGCAAACGGTCGAGTTCTGAATCCTGGATCGGGCGGACCAAGGTCGCAGCAAATCCCTTTTGGATCCGCTCGGTCTGTGACTGTGAGGCACTGAGCCACTTGATCGCCATGGCGATCGAAGCTTCGACATACACAGGGTCGTTGAGCGTCACGAGCGCTTGCAGAGGAGTATTGGTGGTGATTCGGCGAATCTGACACACTTCTCGGGTCGTCGCATCAAAGATCTCCATCGACGGATAAGGGGTCGTGCGCTTCCAAAATGTATAGATCCCGCGTCGGAATCGGTCCTCTCCCTGACTCGTCACCCATTTGGCACCGGAATACGTCGAACGCCAAAGCCCCTCGGGTTGCGGTGGCATGACCGGTGGCCCTCCTTGTTTCCTCGATAACAGTCCACTTGCACCCAGCGCCTGATCGCGAACGACCTCGGCGCTGAGCCTAAAGTGCGAGGCTCGACTGAGCCAAATGTTTCTCGGGTCCTTTTGAGACCTAAGCTCGTCAAGCACATAGGACTGCTGATAGGTATTCGAGAGGACGATTTCGCGGATCAAACCCTTCAAAGACCAACGCAAGGAGTCCCGATATTCCAACGCCAGCCAATCGAGCATCTCTGGGTGGCTGGGCAAGGCACCGGTTGCACCAAAATCTTCCTCGGTCTCTACGATTCCGCGCCCAAAAAGCTGTGCCCATACGCGATTGACGGCGACACGAGCCGTCAGAGGATTTCGCGGATCGACAATCCATCGAGCCGCCGCGAGCCGATCGGGCGAACCGCTTTGGACACCCACATCAAACAGCGGTGGCAATGCGCCAGCAACCTCGTCGCCTGGATCGAGAAAGCTACCCCGCTTGTGTACCCGAGTAGCGCGTTTTGACGCACCGGCGAGCTCTTTGAGCACCGGCAGCTTAGGAACCGCATCCTTCAAAACCTGGATCTGCTTGTCGAATGCCTGCACCTTGCTGGCTAGAGACTTGACCGACTCGACATCATCGACCACCAATGCCTCTTGGGTGGGCTGAGCAATCGACACTCGAAATCGATGGAGCATCAAATGGCCTCCGAAAGACTGGACGATTCTCATCGCAAGGGTCGTTGATTCAGAGATCTGGATCTCTTCGGAGAATTCAAAGATTCCCCAATGGCTTTGTTGCTGTTTCGGAGATATCGCCCAACCCGTCTTTGGATCGTCGTCAACGGCACCTTTCAAAGGCCAGCCGCTCTGCTCGAAACTCGCCTTCAAGGGTTGGAGTGAAACCTTGGTCTCAACGATGCCATCACCAACACGTTTCTTGAGGATGACCTGTAGGTCGTTGATCACAAAGTTAGGATCGGTTGCGTTCAAGCCCAATCGAGGTCCCGCGTCGGACTCTTTGGCTTTGGCCATCAAGGCATCGAGTTTGAGCAGTTTGTACTGGCCTGGAGCCAGTTCCAAGTCGACTTGGTAAATATCCGTGGGAGGTCGGTCTACTTCGGCTCGGATGGTTTGATCGGATTCAATGATCAAGGGGGCTTGGCTCTCTGCCCTTGCCGATGCCGGTTTTGCTGTTTGCCAGAGCCGATCGACGACGGCTTGGGAATCGGACCGAGCGCGATCGAGTTCGATGGCCAACTGTTGCCTTTGGTTTTGAAGCGATGCAAGTTCCGCTTGCTGAGCAAATGAGGGGATCGGGATGCGAGGCTCATCGTCGTAACGATCGGCATCTTCGGTTTGGTTAAAGATCGCGTAGAACTTGTAATAATCCTCGATTGCGATCGGGTCGTACTTGTGCGTATGGCACTTGGCACACCCCATCGTTATCCCCATCCAGACCTGGACTGTGGTATCGACTCGGTCTTTTACGGCCGCGATGCGAAACTCTTCATCATCGGTTCCACCCTCGTCGTTGCTGAGTGTTGCGCGGTGAAAGGCGGTGGCGATCCGCTGAGAGGTCGAGGGGTTTTCGAGGAGATCCCCTGCGAGCTGCTCGATCGTGAACTGATCGTAGGGCATATCCGCGTTAAGTGCTTGGATGACCCAATCGCGATAGGGCCACAGATCTCGCTTGAGATCCTTTTCATATCCTTTGGTATCCGCGTACCGAGCCAAATCCAACCAAACCCTTGCCCAATGCTCGCCGAAACCTGGATGATCGAGCAGTTCCTCGACCATCGCTTGGATGGCTAGGGCTGGATCGCGCTGGTATTCTGTTACGAACCGCTCGACCCTTGATGGATCTGGGTGCAAGCCGACGATATCGAGCCACATTCGGCGAACCAGTGTGTAGGGATCGGCTGTTGGTGCTGGCAAGAGCCCGCGCTGACGCATGGTCTTGAGGACCCAAGCATCGATCGGAGACTTGGCCCAAGGATCGCTTTGCAATTCAGAAAGCTCTGCTCGTTTTGGTGGCTCGAGCGCCCAATGGCGTCCCCACTGAGCTCCTTGCTCGATCCATCTTTTTAAAAGTTCTCGCTGCTCTGGCGTGACCGTCTTTCTGGCCGACGGAGGAGGCATGACTTTGTCTGGATCATCGCTTTCGATACGTCGAATGATCTCGCTCAATGCAGCGGAGCCTGCATGGACCGCTTGTTTACCCTCCCGCAGTTGCTTGGCAGAGGATTCGTCGTCTAGCCGCAACTCGGCCTCACGGTGAGCACTGTCGGGCCCATGGCAATGAAAACAATGCTCAGAGAGAATCGGCCGAATCGCAAGCCCGAAATCGGACGAGTCTCCCGGTCGTGGTACCCCGTCCTGGGCCAAGCCAGGCCGGATATCCTTTAGGGCGATCCCTGCACTGAGCAAGACGATCAGTGACAGAGCGAACTTGCGAAAAACAAAACTGGACATGGCTAGAGTCGATCACTTTATTTCGGGGCAGGATTTTTGACGGTCAGTTTAGCAAAGAAGAGACCTTTCGGATCGCCGCGTTGCAGGGATTCATCCATCGTCGCGATGGTCCGCGTCGGGGTCCCGTCGAAGACTTCTTGGCCATTCCATGAGACCTTGACCTCTTGATCGCAATTAACAAAGTCATCCCTCAGATAGATCGACAGATCCTTGAGCTCCGATTCCTCGACCGAGATTTTTTGCCCGTCACGCTTGGCGATGGTCAGAGCTCGATCGGGGATATCCCCGTCGGTCGCCAACCAATAGAACCGACGGCCGACGATATCGTCTTGTTTCCAAACAATCCGTTCCGGATATCTCTGTCGCTTGAATTCCTTCATCCAGGGCAGCGCTTCGGCATCTTGTCGATCCATCCAGTGTGGTTTACCCGCATGGAGCTTCACAAAGTGCTTGTAACCCTTCGGATCCTTGGCTTCAAGATCGGCGAGCAATCCCTTCCAATTTTCAGCGATCTTGTTGCGATTGTACGCGCTATCTTTTTCTCCCATGTGAATGGTGAAAGGGAGATTCCGTAGCCCCAGCGGCGACGTTTCGTTCGGGTGGCCTGCCA
>CAILTZ010000582.1 GCA_903837255.1 uncultured Pirellula sp.
AATTGGTCGATACTCTGCTGCAGTCCCCTCACTACGGAGAACGATGGGCTCGCCATTGGCTCGATGCTGCTGGGTATGCCGACAGCGACGGTGCGACGCTGGCCGATGCCCAGCGGCCTTGGGCCTGGAAGTACCGTGACTACGTGACAAAATCGCTCAACGAAGACAAACCGGTCGATCGATTCATCGTCGAGCAGCTCGCAGGAGATGAATTGGCGGGTCCCCAACAAGGGGATTGGACATCCAGTCAGATCGAGCTCCTGACGGCGACAGGATTCCTGAGGATGACTGCCGATGGAACCGGAAGCGGCGATAATTCGCCAGAGGCTAAAAACAAGACAATCGCCGATACGATCCAAGTCATTGGTAGCAGCCTGTTGGGTTCGAGTCTGAATTGTGCTCAGTGCCACGATCATCGCTACGATCCAATCTCTCACGAAGACTACTTTGCGCTTCGCGCCGTGCTGGATCCAGCCTTGGATTGGCAGCAGTGGAAAACGCCTCCGGAACGATTGATCTCGCTTTACACCCAAGCCGATCGTGACCTTTCGGCACAAATAGAAAAGGAAGCCCAGTCGATTGCAGCCGAGCGTGCGACCAAAGAAGCCGAGTCCATGAAGGAAGCCTTGGACAAGGAGCTCATGAAGTTCCAGGAGCCGATGCGTGCAAGCCTACGCGCTGCCTATGAAACCCCAGCCGACAAGCGAACCGACGAGCAGAAGATGCTGCTGGAGAAAAACCCCAGCGTCAATATTTCACCGGGCGTTCTGTATCAGTACCTGCCGGCGGCTGCCGAGGAGCTCAAAAAATTCGATGCAAAGATTGCCGAAACCCGAGCCAGAAAATCACCCGAAACATTCCTGCAAGCACTCGTAGAACCCGCAGGGCATCTGCCAGCGACCAAGCTTTTCCATCGAGGGGATCCTAACCAACCCACTCGCCAGATCGCGCCCGGGAAATTGTCGGTGTTGGTCGCCGAAGGAACCGAAAAGAGTTTTCCGTCCGATGATCAAGCAATTCCAACCAGTGGTCGACGATTGGCTTTCGCCAAATGGTTGACCCAAACCGATCCACCCAACCCCCTGTTCGTACGAGCCTTCGTCAACCGAATCTGGATGCATCATTTTGGCAAAGCCATCGTCGCAACACCGGGTGACTTTGGCAAGCTCGGGAGTCCACCGACCCACCCACAGCTGCTCGATTGGTTAGGTTTCGACTGGATCGAGCACGGCTGGAGTTTAAAGCATCTGCATCGACGCATTCTCCTCTCGACGGCTTATCGCCAATCCTCTCTTCGCGATCCGGCTCGCGAAGCGATCGATTCCGAGAATCGATTCTACTGGCGCTGGGATCTGCAGCGGCTCGATGCCGAAGTTCTCCGCGACAGTGTGCTCGATCTTTCAGGGCAACTCATAACCGACTTGTACGGACCCCCAATCCCGCTGCAAGAGGACGACGCAGGGCAAGTCCGCATCGATCCGAGCCAGCCTAGACGCAGTCTGTATGCCAATTGGAGACGGACCCAGCCTGTGGCCCTACTACAAGCCTTCGACGCTCCGGTCATGGGTATCAACTGCGATGTTCGTCCCGCGTCGACGGTTGCTACCCAATCGCTGATGATGATGAACAATGAGTTCCTATTGGAACAAGCCGACAAGATCGCCAAACGGATTGTCGATCAGTTGGCCAGCGCACCGAAATTATCAGGTACTCCAGATAGTGATCTGATGATTGGATGGAAGTTGCCGCCGGCTCCCCCCAAACGCTGGCGTTACGGGACGGGCAATTTCAACAAGGAGACCGGCAAGGTAGATAGTTTTGCCGAGTTTACAAACATCAGCGAGGGTCGCAGTCTGCCGGGCAATCAAATTCCCGATCCGACAACCGGCTTTGTCTTCTTGACTGGAACCGGAGGACATCCTGGGAACGCATCGTATCCTGCAATTCGTCGATGGATTTCTCCAGGTGCTGGAGTGGTGGAGATCAGCGGGACGCTATCGCATGCTAGCCCCAACGGCGACGGGGTCATCGGTCGGGTTTCATCCAAACATGGACTTGCGGGGAGCTGGACGATCAAAGCGGGCTCTGGGCAGACTCCAGCGACGAACATCGCAGTTGAACCCGATGATGCAATCGACCTTGTACTCGAATGCGGTGAAAACGAAACCTCCGATTCGTTCACTTGGACCGCTAAGTTCACCTTCACCCCGAATGATCAAGCCATCAAGCCGACGGTCGACGACTCGACGATTGGATTTCAGCTCCAACAAGAAGACTATTCGACCATGGGGCGCCAAGTGGTGGCGGCCTGGGATTGCATCCTTAAGCGTCGACCGAGCGATCAAGAGCTCGATGCACTCGGGCGATTCGTGCAGCAGCAGTTGGAATTGCTCTATCGAGAGCCACAGCGACTGAGCAACGGGAATAGTCCGACTCGGCAGGTTCTGATCAACATCTGCCAAATGCTCCTGAATTCCAATGAGTTCCTCTACATCGACTGATTCACCCATGCGCAAAAATCTGAGCGATAATCTGAGCGATCATCATCCAGCCTACGAGTCGGGGTTGCAGCACCGTCGACGTTGGTTGCAGTATGCCGGCATGGGCGTCGGAGCGATCGCTCTTGAGTTGATGCTCTCTGAGGAATTGGCCCAATCGGCACGCGCCGAGCCTCCGGTCCTCAAGGAAAAACCGCATCGGGATTTGGTCCCTCGACCCACCCATTTTGCACCTCGGGCCAAGGCGATGATCTCGCTGTTCCAGCACGGCGGACCATCGCATATGGATCTGACCGATCCGAAGCCAGAGTTGACCAAGTTCAACGGCACGGACTATCAAGGCGAGGTAGGGTTTTCGTTTGTCAATCAAGCCAGCAAGAAGCTCTTAGGCAGCCCGTTTGCCTTTGCGCCTCGAGGGAGCTGTGGGACAGAATTGTCTGAGCTATTGCCGCATACATCCGGAGTGATCGATGACATCTGCTTGATTCGCAGCATGCACACGGGAAACAACGGGCATGAAGTATCGATTCGCTATTTTCATGGCGGGATCCCGGGCATCTTGGGACGACCCACCTTGGGCTCGTGGCTTACCTATGCCCTGGGTAGCCAGTCGCAGGAGCTGCCTGCGTATATGGTACTGAGCGACCCCGGAGGACATCCCGTCGATGGAGTGACGAATTGGTCGAATGGGTTCATGCCAGCCCTTTTCCAAGGAACGGTTCTCAGGCCCAAAGAACCAAGGATTTTCAATCTGCAACCTCCTGCCCACTTGGCCGGCCAGATGCAAAAGCAGAACCTCGAGCTGCTCCAAGAGATCAACCGCCAGCATACCTACCAGCACCCCAACGAACCGGAACTCTACGCACGCATGGCGACTTATGAACTGGCGGCCAAGATGCAGTTGGCAGCGACCGACGCGTTGGATATCTCGAAGGAGACCGAAGCGACACTCAAGCTCTATGGGATCGACCAACCAGAGACACAGGAGTACGGTACACGATGTCTATTGGCTCGGAGGCTCATCGAGCGCGGAGTTCGCTTCGTGCAATTATTCCACTCCGGACAACCTTGGGATAACCACGACAGCATCGCCAAGAATCTGCCAGCGATCTGCCGCAAGACCGACAAGCCCGTAGCAGGGTTGGTTGCCGATTTGAAACAGCGCGGATTGCTCGATTCCACGTTGGTGCATTGGGGTGGGGAGATCGGTAGATTGCCAGTGACCCAGGAGCATGGTAGTCCGGACCGAGCCGGTCGAGACCACAACGGCCAAGGCTTCAGCATTTGGATGGCTGGAGGGGGTGTCCGAGGCGGGATGGCGTTTGGTAAAACCGACGAGTTTGGGCACAAGGCCGTTGAGAACATCGTCACTCCGAACGACTTCCAAGCGACCGTCATGCATCTGTTTGGTTTGGAGCATGAAAAGGTGACCTATCCGTACAACAATACCAAGCAGATCATCACGTCGCATCGCCCGGCCAGGGTGGTCAAGGAGATCCTGGCGTAAGCCGAGTCGCTACAAAAAGCTCAAGGAGCTCTGTACCCGTGAACGCTGTACCTTTTGAGCTCTCATTGCGGGCACTCTCGAGCCGGCTATGATTAGAATCCAATTACCGATTTACTGATTGAATAACTGATTGAACCAATCTACCGACCCCAAGGGTTCCTGCACATGCTGATCGGACTGAAAACTTTTTGCTCGTTTG
>CAILTZ010000583.1 GCA_903837255.1 uncultured Pirellula sp.
ATCCTGGGAACCCGAAGGCGCGAGCCACAGCGTCCAGGAAATCATGCATCAGATCGAAGCGTTTCGGATCGAGCATGTGGTGCTCACCGGCGGCGAACCGATGATCTTCGACGATCTTCCAGAGCTGTGCAAAGAACTCAAGCAGCGTGGCAAACACATCACGATCGAGACGGCCGGCACGGTCAACCGCGATGTAGCTTGCGATCTGTGGTCGATCAGCCCCAAGCTGAGCAATTCCAGCCCTGTTGGGTACACCACCGAGACCTGGGTTCGCAAACACGATGCGGTTCGCTATGCACCCCAGATCGTCGAGGCGCTGATGGCCAAAGGTGAGTATCAACTCAAGTTTGTGGTAGGATCGATTCTGGATGCCGAAGAAGTCGGTGAGTACCTGACGCACCTGCGAGGCTTCGATCGCCATCGCGTGATGCTCATGCCCAGAGGGATCCATCGCGATGAACTCGACGTGCAACTGAGCTGGCTTGCCCCTTGGTGCAAATCACACGACTTGAGATTGTGCGACCGTCAACACATCCGATGGTTTGGGAATCGACGGGGAACGTAATCGAGGGTTCGAACATTGTCTACAAACGATGAGTTCTCAAAGCACTCTGTGACTCCGAGCTGGGCATGGCTTTTCGTGCTGCTGCTGATGCCAGTGGCTCTGCTGAATTACCTCGATCGCCAGATGATGGCCACGATGCGCGATTCGGTGATGGATTCGATCCCTGAGTTTGGGCAAGCAGAAAACCCTCAAGAGATGTGGGGGGTCATGCTCGGTCAGTTCAAGTGGGTCTATGCCGTATTCAGTTTGCTCGGCGGTGCGATGGCGGACCGCTTTTCTAGACGATGGACGATCTGCGCAAGCCTCTTCGCTTGGTCCGCCATCACGTGGTGGACCGGTCAAGTCACCTCGTATCAGGAGTTGCTCTGGGCTCGATCGCTTATGGGAGTGAGCGAAGCTTTTTACATTCCCGCGGCGCTGGCACTGATTGCCGATAGCCATTCGACGGCAACCAGATCCAGGGCGGTGGGGTTGCATCAGATGGCGATCTATCTGGGGGTGATCTGCGGTGGCTTTGGCGGTTATGCGGCGACGAACTACGGTTGGCGTTGGGCCTTTGTTTGCTGTGGGATCACAGGGATGCTCTATGCGATCCCATTGGCAACCCTGCTTCGAGATCCTCGACTCGAGGCACTACCTTCAGAGAGCCTGCACACGACCCGAAATCGCTTCGCTGGGGGTGGTTTCATTGAGCTTATTACCAATCCATCGTTTCTGTTGCTGGTGGCTTGTTTCACCTTGCCTGCGATGGCCGCTTGGGTGGTCCGAGATTGGATGCCAGCGATCTTGAAAGAACGCTATGGGCTGGGCCAAGGAGCATCAGGGGTAACAGCGACACTCTATTGGCAAGTGGCGGCGATCATCGGGGCAGCTATCGGTGGTTTACTAGCCGATCTGTGGATGCAAAAAACTCGGCGTGGGCGGATCTATGTCAGCGCTCTTGGGATGGCGATGATTGTCCCGGCGATCTTTGGAGTCGGCAATGCGACAAGCGTCGTGATGGCCACAGGATTTCTAATCCTCTTTGGCCTGGGCTGGGGTTTTTTCGACTGCAACAACATGCCGATCCTCTCGCAAATCGTCGGAGCCAATCACCGCGCCACTGGCTACGGTATCATGAACTTTGTGAGCATCAGCTTTGGCGGACTGACCGATTGGGGATTTGGTCGGCTGCAAGATGCCAAAGTTCCACTGAATATCAGTTTCAGCATGTTCGCCATGCTTTCGATCATTTCGATCGCCTTGGTACTGAGCATCCAGGTTCGATCGAGCGACGAGCCAAATGGCTGAGCCCTCAACCGTGCACATAACCGCGTGGTTGCAACTGCTCGATGCGGCCCTTGCTGCGAGACCACAAGCCGGTGCGGCTGACAAAGGTCCCGATGACCGTCAACGGCACTCCGTCGACCTCCGAAGGCAACTGGTCAATCCGTGCAGGATCAACCGCCATGAGCAGTTCGAAATCCTCTCCATCACCGATGGCATGCTCCAAGGCTGTATGCCCACTGGACTTGGACCTCTCCATGGCAGCGTCGCTGATTGGGATTCGATCCAGTTCTACCTCCGCACCGCAGCGACTCGCTGCCGTTAGGTTTAGAAGATCGATGCCGAGCCCATCGCTGATGTCGGTGGCCGCCTGGACGATCCCTAGCGGATACAAGGCTTGGGCTAATTTCAGCCGTGGTTCAAAATCCAAGTGTTTGCCCAGCAGGCTGCCTCCCAGGCGACCGCTCAGGACGATCTTGTCACCGGGCCGGGCTCCGCTGCGTAACCAACTCCCAGCGGGCCGGGCCGTTCCGATGGCCGTCAGATGGACGACCAATGGCCCATCCCAGACGTTGGTGTCTCCACCACCGATGGCAACGTTGTATTTCTCACACGCCTCGCAAACACCTTCGTAGATTTCCGATCCCAGAAGGTCGGCTGACTTGCGAGGCAAGCACAGCGAGAGAATAACTGCTACAGGAACGGCGGCCATGCTGGCAAGGTCGCTGAGGTTTACACCGACAAGTTTTCTGCCGACGGCCTGCGGTCCACACTGATCGAGGATGAAGTGGGTCCCTTCGCAAAGCGAGTCGGTCGTGACAACCCAGTCGGAGCCATCCGAAGCGATCAGTGCACAGTCGTCACCGATTCCAAGTTTGATCTTGGGCAAACGCATGGCGCGCTGTTTGGCCCACGCGATGAAGCCGTGCTCCATGGATCTTATACCCCAGCAGCTTGGGAATTGGCGAAACGTTCGGCCAACTGCCTACATGTCCCTGCGATGCCTGCCGGATCGATACCAATCTCAGCGAGCAACTCGTTGCGATCACCATGCTCGATGAATCGATCAGGGATACCCAGAATCCGCAGGATGCGCGTATCCCAACCGTGTTGACAAGCCGCTTCGAGGACTGCGGAGCCAAAGCCTCCTGCCAAGGCTCCTTCTTCGACGGTGACCACGAAACGGGATTCTTCGAAGACCTTCGCGAGCATTTCGACGTCCAATGGGCGAATGAACCGTGCGTTGACGACCGATACATCGAGGCCTTCGGCGCCGAGCATGTCGGCTGCTGCCAACGCTTGCTGTAGCATCGCTCCGATCGCGATGATGGTCCCATCGCGTCCCTTTCGTATCGTCTCGGACTTGCCCAGCTCGATCGGTTGCTTGGGCCTATCAAACGCCAATGCACTGGTCTTCGGATAGCGAATGGAAGTAGGACCGGGTTGTTTGAGTGCAAACTCGAGCATCGGCTCGACCTCGGTCGAATCCCCCGGTGCCATCATGACGATGTTTGGGAACACACGGGTATAGCCGATGTCGAATAGGCCGTGGTGGGTAGGGCCGTCTGGGCCGGTGAGCCCTGCGCGGTCCATCATTAGCACAACCGGCAGATTCTGCAGCGCGACTTCTTGGAAGATCTGATCGTAGGATCGTTGCATGAAGGTGCTGTAGATTGCAACGATGGGCCGAAGGCCGACCTTGGCTTGTCCTGCGGCGAAGGCCACGGCATGGGATTCGCAGATGCCGACATCGAAGAAACGCTCGGGAAACTCGTCTCGGACCGGTTCGAGTTTGTTTCCTTGACACATCGCAGCGGTCATGACGGTGACTTTTCCATCACGGCGCATCTGGCTTGCGATTGCATCGCGGACGTAGTTGGTGAAGGCTGGTTTTTCACCGATGGTCAAGACCCTTGGCGAGCCGTCTTCGTCTTCAAAGGCCGGAGGCGTATGGAAGTAAACCGGATCGTCTTCGGCGGGCTTGTACCCCCTGCCCTTCTCGGTCACGACGTGCAGGAGCGTAGGTCCATGCTGGTCTTTGACCATTTCGAGGTATTTTCGCAAAAGACGAATATCGTGTCCATCGATAGGACCGATGTATTTGAAGCCGAACTCTTCGAAGAGCATGCCGCCGACCATGCCGGCCTTGACCCCCTCTTTGACTTGGGCCAAGAGTTTCTCGGTTGGATCGCCCAGTACAGGTACCTTGTTGAGGATCTTGGTGACCTCGTGCTTAAAGCCCGTGTAAAAAGGATTGGTCCGCAAGCGATCAAGGTAGTTTGCAAGGGCTCCGACGCGCGGGCAGATCGACATCTTGTTGTCGTTGAGAACTACGATCAAATCTTTGTTGAGCTCTCCGGCGTTGTTCATGGCTTCGAAGACAATCCCAGAGGGAAGAGCCCCATCGCCGATGACCGCAATGCTCTTGCGACGTTTTTGATCCATCAGGTCGTCGCCGGACTTAAGCCCCAGAGCGGTCGATACGCTGCATCCGGCATGGCCGGTCATAAAAAGATCGTAAGGGCTTTCTTGGGGGTTGGGGTAACCCATCAGACCGCCGCGTTCGCGGATGGTCCGGAACTGCTTGTAGCGGCCCGTGATCAATTTATGAGGGTAGATCTGATGGCCGGTGTCCCAGATCAGCCGATCGTATTTGAAGTCGAAGACGCTGTGGAGAGCAAGGCACAGTTCTACGACGCCGAGGTTCGAGGCAAAGTGGGCTGTCCGTGTAGCGAGCAGGTTGCACAGCACATCGCGAATTTCCAGAGCCATCTTGTCGAGCTGCTCGACATTCATGGACCTGAGCGGATCGGCAGATTCCAACTGCGAGAGAAGTGGGTGGGACGCCATCAACTATGCCTTTCCAGGATATACTTTGCAACTTGACGGAGGCCCTCGGCCCGCTCATCGAAGGGTTCTAGTGCTGCCAAGGCGTCTGCCACCCAACGTACGGCCATCGCTCGACTTTCGATGATACCATAGATACCAGGAAAGGTCAGTTTCCCCCGCGCGGCATCTTTGCCGGTCGCCTTTCCAGTTTTCTCTGAAGTCGACTCGACGTCTAGAAGGTCATCGACGATTTGGAAGGCGATTCCGATCCCACGTCCGTAGGTTGCCAGGGCTGAGCGACAATTTGACGTAGCTCCGGTTGGCGTAGCTCCGGCGGCGATGGCTCCTAGCAAAACCGAGGCTTCGATCATCGCACCGGTCTTGCGACGGTGGATCGAGCTGAGCCACTCCTTCTGGTCTTGAATCGGCATCTGGGATGGATCCAGGCTTTCAGCCAGCAGGTCATCCATCTGACCGGCCACCATCCCTTGGCTGCCGGCGGCACGGGCGAGTACCAGGCTGCTTTCTAGCAACTGGGGAGCGCTGAGCGTGCTTTTGAGAATCGTTTCGAAAGCTAAAGGTTGTAGAGCATCACCAGCCAAAATCGCGGTGGCCTCATCGAATTGGATGTGGCAAGTCGGCCGCCCCCGCCGTAGATGATCGTCGTCCATTGCGGGAAGGTCGTCATGGATCAGGGAGTAGCAATGGATCATCTCCAGGGCTGCTGCGTTTGCAAGGGCCTGCTGCGCTGTCCCCCCGGCGGCTTCGCAAGCAAACACGCAGAGCAATGGGCGTAATCTTTTTCCAGGTGCCAGGAGTGAATAGCTGATTGCCTGCTTCAAACGCTCTGGGCATTGACTTCCAAGACAGTCGATCGCGTCTCGGAGCACCCCGTCAACCTGTTCTACAACCTCTTTCCAACGGGACTGAAGGATTTCTGCATTCCAACTCCCCAAGGGCGCCAGAGCTCGATCTTCGGACTCAAAGGATCGCGTAACGGTGATGATTAAATTCCTGCAATAAAGGCTTTTCCCTGGGGTTTCCCTGAGATCTCCGCACATTATAGCCGCAGTTTTCTTTACGGAAAGCAAGCTTCAGCAAGAACCTATGCCTGGAGCAGTCAAGGGTTTCAGGAGAGGCTCAAGGCGTCTTGCCAATGGGGACAACCCTCGCAAACGGCACAGACAAACCTTGGAGAGCAAATTTGAAGCGGTTCGGCAGGTTGATTCGATATTATTAGAGCGTTCGGAAAAATCGCTATAGAATTCTCATCGAAATCCAGCGAGAATGAGACAGCGCACAGCATGAAACGTGTGCGGTCGAGTTTCGTAATTTCCCCTTCCAGGACCCCTTGTTTATGAAACGCACCCTCCTGTTCTTTGGACTTTGCATTGCCGGCTTGATTGTTAGCTCTCCTAAGGTTGGTTTTGGACAGTTTACTCAAGGAGGCCAGGGTGGAATGACCGGTGGAATGACCGGTGGAATGACCGGTGGGATTCCGGGTCAAGCAGGGGGAATGACCGGAGGTCTCGGTGGGATGACATCGGGACTCGGCGGAGGGATGAACACTGCCAACATGCCAGGCACATTTGGAGGTCCTGGGATAACGGGCCAGAACATTATTGGCAATCTCAACACTCAGCCGATTACGGCCACGATGACCCAGGGTGGTTCGACTTTTGGTACAGGGGCATCCGGCAGCGCATTTGGGACGAATGCGTTTAGCGGAACCTCATCAGCCATGGGTGGACTGGGGGCCGGCGGCTTAGGTGGCCTTGGCGCAGGCGGCATGGGCATGGGTGGATTGGGCGGAATGGGCCTCGGCGGTTTGGGAGGCCTCGGAGGCCTGGGTCGCGGTGGTATGCTGGGAGGCGGGGCGCAGGGATCGGCGCAAAACCGCAAGCCGATTCGCGCGACGGTACGCCCAGAGATCGAGTTGACTCCAAGAACGCAGGGCGAGATTCAGATACGAACAACCAGTCGATTGACGAACCTTCCTGCGGCCAAGAAATATCCCAACGCCACTGCCAGCTACGAAAACGGTATTGTCGTGCTGCGAGGTAGTGTTGCTACTGAGCGGGATAAGAAGATGATGGCGAAACTGATGATGCTGGAACCTGGGGTAGATTCGGTGAGGAATGAGCTGTCGATCCAGGCAAGGTCGCTTGAGCAAATCCCGGCAGTGCAGAACCGCTAAGGGCTGGAGATCTGGCAAACGCCTGAGTGCTTAATGGTGCTCCAAATGGAATACTGAACGCGGGCAATTGGGTCGCGACGTTCGAGGCCGGTACGGTGGTCGATTGGACCGTAGTACTTTGTTCAGGAACAACTTGACCTGCATTCGCTTGAACAACACCTGTGAAACCATTGGATTCTGAGGCGATGGGCCCAGCCATCCCAGGCGCATAGTTCATTGCACCCATACGTATCGCATCGGCTTGTTGGATTTGTTCTAAATACGAGGAGGCTTTCTCAGCAGACAGGCTTGCTTGAGGCCTTAGGCTTCGCGCCGGCACTGGGATAGTGGTCGTCTTAGGCTGAGACACTGAGGGGTAAGTCGACTCGCCTCCACCGACCTGCATGGCCGACTTGGCGGCCTTGATAGCCGACGCTTGGATGACCAATTGCTCTTCTTCCGAAGGAGGTCCGGGCAGCAACAGAGTGGCTGCATTACCGCGAATCACCTGACCGCTTTTGGACTTGAAGGTGGGGATGAGCATGATCTTTTTCTTGTTGCCGGGTGCGGCATCCCAGGGGATCCATATGCTGTAGGAAGCTCCGAGTTGGCTCTCCGAGAAATGGGTGGTGAATTGCTCTGCGGTGAACCTGAATTTTTTGTCTGCAGATTCGATCCCCATCCCTTCGTGATTGCGTTGAGTGTCGTCGAAACCGTAGACGATCAACTCCCCATCGACCGGAATGGCTTGGCTTCTCTCGTTGTAAAAGTAGAGCCTGCCACCGAAACCTCGCGTGGGCGCTTTACCCTCCGTCGTGTAGACGTCATGCGTCCAGGTTGCGTTGATGCTCTGCGGAGTTTGGTATTCTTTCTTCTTGAAGAACTGCCAAGCAGAATCCTTTTTATTTGCCTTGGTCTCCCCTGTCATAGACGCACAACCTAGGTGAGCCAGCAGGCACAGTGAGGTCATCAGTAGTACAACGGATCGATGTGTCGTATTCATGGTAGTTGATTGGCAAAGTAGGGTTGGGCACGGGAGCATCGAAGGAACATCGTCTGCTATTTAAGAATGGCCGAAGGAGGAATCTGTGCATTGTTTCTCTGGATCACAGTGTTCCTGCTGCTGCTATTGCTATTGCTATTGGGTTGTGGATAGGAGGGATTCTGGATCGGAAGTGCCGGATTGACCATCGGTGCGTTCGAACCTGTGCCAGGTTGCATAAGCGACTGAGGTTGAATGGAACCGGAATTAAAACCATTCGGCTCGATGATCATTTGCGGTGCGAAGCCCGATGGATTTTCGATAATGATCTCACCGTCCATCAGTGGTTGCCCATAGGACTGCGGTGCGAGA
>CAILTZ010000584.1 GCA_903837255.1 uncultured Pirellula sp.
AAACCTGGGGACGGTCCCCGCGTTGATGCCGAGCTGCGAGAGATCCTGGATGATGCCTTCGAGATCTTCGGCTTGTAGAGTTTTCAGCGCCAATGGTGATTACACCACAAGCATTGAGTAGCCGCGGGAGTTCTTACGATCCTGTTGCATTTTGGGCAGCGATTTATCAAAACATGGTCAAAGCAATTGGAAATCAATCGATCGATTGCCTGTTCATCAGGCGATTGAGGTGCGTTTGCCATCGGCTTGGCTTTCGCTAATGACACCCCGAGCTGATGAAGTTCGCTCGCCTCTCGTAGGCGACTTGTAATCGCAGAACTCGACATGTCCCGAGCGATGGATTCTGGGGACCGCTTGTCGTCAAATCCGTTATTCATCGTCGGTAAACCCAAGTTGTTTGATATCGATTCGATCGATGTCTCGCCCAGCGGCAAGTTTCATTTCGATCAAACCGTCTCTTGATACGGCGCAAATGGGAAGTCCGTTCCAGTCAAACCATTGGCGTTGGGTCCAAGCAATCGTATCCAATCTCTTTGGGACCAACAAATCGAGGATTCGGTACTCAGTACCCTCTATCTTGAGAATACGATAGACATCCAAGTCGGGGAACGGAATTCGGCCTGACTCGTCAGCAAAACCAAGTGCCGCAGCAACTTCTCTTGCTCGGTCGAGGATGAGATAAGCGAGTCATTCCGCGCGTCGCTGGTGTGCCAGAGCAAACGGCCGGGCCGCTTGGCGGCGGCGGTTTTTTTGACTGGATTGACTGTGTTGACAGCGGAGATGATTGACACGGTTACCCTCATGGACGGGGATGGTCCAACCTCCCAACCTCCCAACCTCCCAACCTGTCAACCTCGTCAACAACCTCAACTGTCAACGAGGTCAACAACGTCCGCAGTCAATACCGTCAATACCGTCAACACTGTCCAAAACCCAACGCGCCCGCCGCAGGCGGCCGGCACCCCCGGTCATTGATGTGTGAGTGTGGGCGGGGGGGATGAGGGGGAATACCGCGAGGGAAGGAGTGATGTTTGGCGAGTGATTAAGTGGATGGAGTCGGGCGCATGGTCCATGCGGTCCTTGTCTTCTTCTCGCCCATGGCGAACAGTGTCGTTGATTGCTCCGAAATCAACGTGAGCGATTGAGCGAGTTCGCTCATCTGGTTGGACAATCACGCACCGTATTGCAAGCCCATGCGACGCAAGTTTCCAGGTGATTGGCATTTCCCCTATGCTCGATGGTGGGTTGCGCGGCAAAGCCCGCTTCACCCACCATCCGGCAAGATCCCTACCGGGCTACCTGGCTGTTGAATTAGAGCACCCTCGAGATGAACTAGAGAGCCTATTTCTAGGTAGGCGCAGTTGGGGTCGCGTTGAATTCGGCCAGCTCTCGACGCAGGATGCTCAGTGTCGTTTGCAATAGAGTCACTGCCAAAGGACCGATGAGGATTCCGATCGGGCCCAGAGCCTGTAGCCCTCCGAGCACACTCAGGAGAGCCAGAAGCGGATGAAGTTGACTTTGGCCGTGCAGGATCAGCATCTTGATGAAGTTGTCGATCGTTCCAACGACCACCAAGGCATAGATAGTCAGGATGATCGCATTGCTCATTTTGTCTTGGTAGAGGGCCATGTACAGCGCCACGGGGACCCAAACGATGGCGGTTCCCACGAATGGGATCAAAGCGCAGACAATCGTCAGTGCGGTCAGTAAGAATGCCGACGGGGCACCGAGAAAATAATAAGCCAGCCCGGCCGCGAGGCCTTGGGCGACCGCCGAGAGGATCGTCGCCAGAACGATGGCGCGCGAGGTGCGATCGAACTCGGCCAGGAGTTCCTCTTCATATCGGTTATCTAGAGGACTCAGGTCCATCAGAGTCCGGACCATGCCTGGTCCATCGCACAGAAAGAAGTAAAGGGAGACAAGTAGGATCGTAAGCCCGACCAGGAGTTTGATGACAAAGGCGACCGAGCCGCCCCCGAAGCTGATGAGTTTCGGTTGCAGATAAGCAAGGGTATTGTCGAGCGTCTGTTTAACTTGTTCGGGGGATGGGTTGGCGATTTCTTTAAGGATTCCCACGATCCGACCTCCGGAGAGCTTTTCCCGTGAGGCTTGCCAGGAGGAGTGGACGCTCCAGACCGACTCTTGGAGGCTAGTTAGGTTCCCAATGTCGGAGGGAGCAAGTTTATTGAGTGCTGAATTCAACTCAGCCGCAGCAATGGATGCTCCGAGCGTTTGATCGATAAGCTCGGTGCGCGCGTTGGAAACATGGTTCAAGGCGGCAGGATCGAGTCCTGGGATCGCGATGATTTGAGATTTGATCGTACCGGCTTGTTCACGAAGGCTATCGAGTAGGCCAGTGAGTGCTTCGGGCGATGGATCGGAGTCAAGGAATCGGGGTAAGTCCGATGTGAGCTGTAGGGTTTGATCATAGGTGCTTTGGAGGTAAGCATCGATCTTTTGCTTGACGTTCGGATCGGCGGGGGCTTTGGCACCTTTTTTCCCAGTGGGCTTGGCGTGATTGGCTCCTTTTTCTTTGGCATGCTCCAGGATCGCGTTGGTGATTTCCTTGAGCCGGTTTCGCACATCGACGATATCTCCGGCCATTCGACCTTGGGGTTCGGTGACCTCTGCATAGCTTGTTGATTCCGTGACGACGCGTTTGATCTCATCGAGTTTCGCATCGATCGATCGAAATTGCGGCGCGGCGGGCGACTCCAAATTGACAAATTTGTTGGAGCGAAGTCGGCTGAGGCCGAGCCTGATGTTCGATTCGTTGAACTCATCGAGTAATTTGATACCTTGCACACCCGCCAATCCCAGGATAACGCCGGTCGGTACCAGGACGCTTGCGGCGATCAGGAAGGTTGTCAGCGATGCGGCTAGATGCGGTCGGCCTTTGACTTTCTTGAGGACCCATCGGTGTAGCGGTTGAAAAACGACTACAAGTACTACAGCAATAAAGACCGGGACAAAGAACCCGATCATGACTTTGTAGAACAAGATACCGATGAGGGCAAGGATGGCCAGCAGGACAGCAAAAGAGATGTAGCGAGCCATAGTTTCACGGTTTAAGATTATGTTTTCTTTCAAAGACTGGAAACTCAGTTTATCACAGGCCAAGCTACCTTGCATCCACCTTCGGAGCCAGACACAGGGGTGAGATCCAGTCCGGGCCGCCACCGACGCCGCTCGATGACGTTCGCTTTGCGGTCGGTAATCTTGGCTTCTGGGCTTGTTTTCTTTGGGCTGGCGATCCGACGCGCGGGGTTGGAGTTATCGCGGAGCGAAATTCCGCTCGATTGGGATTCGATTCGATGGAGCTATCTGGTCTTGAGCGTACTGAGCGGCATGGCGGCGTTGGTTCCACCCTGTGTGGCTTGGCAAGCCATCCTCAGAGACTTTGGTCAGAGCATTCACTGGGCGAATTCACTGTACGCTTACTTTTTAGGCCATTTAGGTAAGTATGTCCCGGGCAAAGCCATGGCGGTCGTGATGCGAGTCGGAGAACTCCATCGCCACAAGGTGTTGGTGCGACCTGGGATTGTCAGTGTATTTATCGAGACGTTAACGAGCATCGCAACCGGAGCGGTC
Source organism: uncultured Pirellula sp. (assembly GCA_903837255.1). Taxonomy (GTDB): domain Bacteria; phylum Planctomycetota; class Planctomycetia; order Pirellulales; family Pirellulaceae; genus JBKCUI01. Next base: position 3,592 of record CAILTZ010000584.1, read on the forward strand.
CTCGGGGCGATTCTCGTGCAATGGATGGATTGCCCTCGATGGTTGCGACTCTCGGCCCTTGCAGGAATCCCGTTTGCGGTCGCAATGCTTGTGCCGCAAGTGTTTCGCTGGATTGTCGGGAGGATTGCAAAGAGTCGTATAGGTCAGATGCCCGCGGGGGTGGTAAGTGCGATCGATGGTCGCCTGATGTCCAGGACCGTGGCTCTGAGCGCGCTAGGTTGGCTATTTCAGGGGACTTCCTTGTGGCTGGTGCTCCAATCTCTGGTGAAGATTCAGCCGGAGTTTGCGACGAGCTTGAGCAGCCTCAGCGTTTGGTTGGTTTGCGTTGCAAGCATGAGCTTGGGGGCGCTTGCTGGATTCCTGTCGATGTTGCCAGGTGGCGCACTGGCCAGGGAGCTTGCCTCGATCGGTGTTCTCCTCTCGATCCTTCCACAACCGATCGCGCTGATCGCCACGGTGCTTGTGAGACTCACATCGATCGTCGCAGAGATAACGATGATCGCAGGCAGCAAGTGGATTCAGATCCTCTATGGAAAGGCTGCTGCGGTTAGGACAGCTCCCGGTGCTTCGGATCAGGACCTAGATCTTGGCTAAGTTGCGAACAGCTTGCGAGTAGATCGCGACGATGCTACCGACGGCCAAGAGCGACCAAGGGAACCAGTCTTTGGGCCTAAAGACGTTGCCTTGGGGCATCGGCGGTTGGGAGTTGAACCATGGGTTTTCTTGGACAGCAAGCTTGGTGTCCTCGAAGATACCTGGTGAAAAAAGTGCGCTATCAATCACAAGGCATTCCAGGCCGACGATGATCATCACCAGACCGATTGCGCAGAAGAAGGCTCGGTACAAGGTGGGTGGTCGCAGGAACATGATGGCTCGAAAATCCTCGGTTTGGGTGCACAGAACAGGCCTTCTCCTAGAGTTCTTCGGACTCCCACCCCATAGAAATTTGATTCGCAGCTCGCGATTCCTCGGAAAAACCTTGGGAAAGACCACCGAAAACCCAAAATCGTCAAGAAACAATCAAAGCTTGTAAACTGCAGAACCGGCTTGACCGGTTTGAAATCTCCGAGGGCTTCGGGTACCTTGTAAGGGCATGTCGGTCCGGGCTTTTTGATTCGCCTGGCCATTTACCACCTCTCTTTAATGTTTTTGTAGAGTAGCCATGAGCCATAACAATCGTCGTCGTTTCCTCCAATCCACCACGGCTGTCACGGCTGGCTATTGGGTGGCTGGAGGAGTTGCTCCCAAGGAAAGTCGTTCCGCTATTGAAGAGATCCGTTTTGGTTGCATCGGTGTCGGGGGCAAAGGCTCCAGCGACTCCAAGGACGCTGCCAACAACGGAAAGATCGTCGCGATCTGCGATGTCGACGACAATACCATCAGTGCTCGCAAGAAGGACGAAGACTTTGAAGATGCACAGGTCTTCAATGACTTCCGCAAGATGTTCGA
>CAILTZ010000585.1 GCA_903837255.1 uncultured Pirellula sp.
CCCAACGTTCCTACGCTTTACTTTCCCCAAAAATCCCTATCATCCGACAGGAAACCCGTTTTCAGAATCGACAATTACCAAGAATCCCCACTGCCCACCCGAATTATTCCGGGAAAAACGGTTTTCCTCGGTAAACATGAAAAACCTTGAAGGCTATCCTGGGTTTGAATAGCTCCAGTTCTTTCGGTGTCTATACTAGCAGGGCTATCTAGTCCAGCCACCGATTCGACCCCCATGAATCCTATGTTTCTAAAATCCACTTCTCGGTTACAGACCAGGAAAATGGCAATGAATTTCGCTCATCGTACCCTTCTCGCTACAGCGGTTGCCACCCTGCTTGGGAACGTTTTTTACTCCCAAACTGCCTCGGCTCAACCACCAGGCTTCTCCTTTGGAGCCGGAGGACCTCCCCAGATGGGCAGGGGTGGCGGCGATCGAGGCGGCGATCGAGGCGGCGGGCGCGGTGGATGGGGTGGCGGAGGATTTGGTGGCGGAGGATTTGGTGGCGGTGGCGGAGGATTTGGTGGGGGTGGCGGAGGGTTCGATCCATCCTCCTTCATCACCCGTATGGATACCAATGGGAACGGGTCGATCGACCCAGAGGAGGCCCAAGGCCCCGCACGGTTTATGCTCGACCGAATGGCCAGAAACAACCCAAAAATCGATTTGACCAAACCCATCCCTATTTCCGTGATCACCGAATCCTTCCAGTCCATGCGGGCTGGAGGAGGCCCTGGGGGTGGCGGGCCCTGGGGTGGTGGCGGTGATAGTTCCGAAGAGTCCGTCGGGGGCTCCTCGAGCAACTCCCTCGTTCCAGGCTTCGGTGTCAAAATCAGTCGCAGCCCCGTCCCAGGCTTTGGCGCGTCAGGCACAAATGCCCCAACCAAAGTCGAAGACCAAGACCTTCGAGACGCAGACGAACGCATGCGTCGATACGATCGCAACAACGATGGCAGCATCGACGAAACAGAATACCGTGAAACCCGCTGGACTGAAAAATTGTCCCAATGGGACACCAATAAGGATGGCAAGCTGACACGCGAAGAAGTCGCCGTGCGATACGCACGACGCCGTCTGCTGAGCAGCAACCAACCCTCGGCACCCGACCAAGGACGAGGAGGCTTCGATGCGAGAAACCGAGGGGATGCACGAGGTGACAATCAAGGCGGAGGAAAGAATGATGGCGGCCAAAAATCCAATACCGTCGCACACCCATTCGAAAAACGTGCGAGCTTCCGTTTGACGGACAGCTCTGGAAACGCTCCTCGCCCCGCTGGCGTTCCCGAATGGTTCGCTCGCGACGATTCCAACTTGGACAACCAAATCTCGATGGGCGAATTCGCACGCAAATGGGATGCTTCGACCCTCGAAAACTTCTACAGTTTCGATACCAACCAAGACGGCTTCATCACCCTTCAAGAATGCCTTGCCGGTGTCAAGAAAGGCTACCTCAAAGGCTCCGGCGGCTCTTCAAGTAGCGTCGCTTCCTCCGATGGATCTGCTCCGGCTCCATCCGCTGGACAAGCACCCAACCCTTCGGCTCCCAGCGGCAACGCACCGGCAGTCGCAGTCGGGGGGGCCGATTCGCGCATGCGTGAGTTCGCTAAAAAGTCGATCGATAAGGCCGACAAGGACAAAAACGGGTTCTTAACTCCAGACGAATTCAAATCCAGCGGAACTACTTTTGCTGACGTCGACACGGATAAGAACGGAAAAATTGATCTCGATGAATATGCTCTTTTTCGAGCAAAACGCTAAATCCAACCGCTCTTAATCACTGTAAAAATATGCTTTCCATGTTCACTCGCCGCCCTGGGCGCAGCGTCGTATCCCAAGCGGTCCTCGGGGGCGCATTGCTTCCGCTCCTGATAGCTCTGCTACCTGCAGTCCAAGCCCAATCGGAGCAAACCCGATC
>CAILTZ010000586.1 GCA_903837255.1 uncultured Pirellula sp.
ACCAACGTCGTGCAATACCTCGGATCAGCCGGAAAGAACCCAGAGTATCTACTCGTCAGTGGGGCTTCGGCCCCCGGCGTTACTGGGGGTAACGTACGCCCATCGCAATCCTTGATCTATGTCGTCGACGTTAAACTAGGAACCTTCGTCGCATTTACCATCCCCTGGAGCAGAACCATGGAAAGCTCGGGCGTTGCGCAGATGAATGCCCTCTTGCCAGTCGGTGGCGATGCAATCCGACCCATGATCGGCGCTGCTGCCCAGCGCAAGGCCCCTGCTTTGGACCCGAACCAAAAAGCCAACCAACAAAATCCAAATCAAGCCAATCCCAACCCGCAGAACCCCAACCAACCAAATCCGAATCCAAACCAAAACCAAAATCCGAATCCAAATCAAGCGAATCCAAACCAGGTACCCAACAACCAGAATCGCAAGCAACCTTAGACCGCTAGCAACTTAGATTTTTCAAGCCGATGCAAATCAGTGAATGGGTTAGTCGACGTGTATTTCAGTTCGTCCATGGCAACAACCTCGTATACAACACCTGCTGGGAAGATCCCAGGCTCGATCGCCAAGCCCTGAATCTCAGTGCCCAAGACCGATTGTTGGTAATCACCTCGGCCGGTTGCAACGCCCTGGATTACCTGCTGGCAGGTGCCGGGCACGTCTATGCCGTGGATATGAACCCACGGCAAAATGCGCTCTTAGAACTCAAGTCCTCGGCCATCCGCAACTTGGAATACGATCAGTTCTTCGACATGTTCGGACGGGGCCATCTGCCCATGGCCGAATCGCTCTATGCTGCGAAACTTCGCGAAAGCCTAACACCTCAAAGTCGCAAGTACTGGGATCGCTGGATCAAATTCTTCGACCACCCCAAAAAGTCTTTCTACTTCCGAGGAACATCGGGTGCGTTTGCCCATATGATCGGCAATTACGTCGACAAAGTTGCACGCTGCAGAAGCGAGATCGACGCATTGCTCGACGCTACTGACCTGGATACCCAGCGTCAAATGTATGCAGACCTAAAACAGAAAGTCTGGTCGAAAACACTCCAATTCACCATGAATCGCGACACGACGCTCAGCCTCCTGGGGGTCCCCAAAGCCCAACGCAAACAGATCGACGATCAATACCCAGGCGGTATCGTAAAGTTCGTCGAAGACTCCCTCGATGCCGTCTTCTCCAAACTGCCTGTTCAAGACAACTACTTCTGGCGCGTCTACATCACCGGTTCTTACACCCCATCGTGCTGTCCAGAGTACCTAAAACCAGACAACTTTGAAAAGCTTCGCGATGGCCTGCTCGATCAGTTGACGGTCCGGACCGATTCGGTCGAAGGCTTCCTCAAAAAACACAACGGACAAATCTCCCGCTTCGTGCTTTTGGACCACATGGATTGGCTCAGCGACCATTACTTTCCTTTCCTGGAGTCGGAGTGGCAAGCCATTCTCGACCGGGCTGCGCCAAGCACACGAATCCTGTGGCGATCCGGTGGTCTGCGAACCGATTTCCTCAACGACGTGACGGTCCAGAGAAACGGCAAAACCTGTCTGCTGCCCGAGCTTTTAACCTACCATACCGATCTGGCTTCCAAACTCCATCAACTCGATCGAGTCCACACCTACGGAAGCTTTTACATCGCTGACCTAGCCGACGCTTGATCGGCTCCTACGGAGTGTTCCACGATGCAGTTGCCCAAGGGTTTTCGTTTCGCGGGTGTTAGCGCAGGGATCAAGAGCCGCGCCGGAGCCAAAGACGTCGCGTTGATCGTTTCGGATACCCCATGCACAGCCGCCGGTGTCTACACCACCAACCAGATCGTCGCGGCGCCTGTGGTCCTGTCCAGGTCTCGAACCCCCTCCTCAAAACTCAGTGGCATCGTCGTCAACAGCGGCAATGCCAACGCTTGTACGGGCCTCCAAGGTGACCTCGATGCTGCCGAGATGACTCGCCTAGCCGCCGCAAGCATTCCAGCAACCCCTGAATCTCAAGCCCAAGACTTCATCGTCATGAGCACCGGGATCATCGGTCGCAAACTGCCGATGACAAAGATCCGCTCAGGGATCGAGCAGGCCGCTGGTTGTCTGGGGGATACCCAAGCCCACTTCTTGAACGCCGTCGATGGCATCATGACCACCGATGCATTTCGCAAGACCGCACATCGGAGTGTTTGGTCCTCGCGAGGTTCGCATTCCATGGTCGGCATGTGCAAAGGGGCCGGTATGATCGGCCCGAAGATGGCAACCATGCTCGCAATCGTCGTGACCGATGCCCCGTTGGAGGCCACCCAAGCTCAGCGGCTCTTGCAAGCCGCTGCGAACCGATCGTTCAATTGCATCAGCGTCGAGGGGCATATGAGCACCAACGACTCGCTGGTCCTTTTGGCCCAAGCCCCTTCGGAAAAGGAGCCGACGCTCGACGACGCAGACCTTGCGATCTTCGACGCCGAATTGACGGAGCTTTGCATCGAGCTGGCCAAAAAGATCCCCGACGACGGCGAAGGTGCAACGCATTTGCTCGAGATCTGTGTTCGGGGGGCCAACACCCAAGCTGACGCGGATGCGATCGCGCGAAGTATCGCACTTAGCAACCTCGTGAAAACCGCGATCACCGGGGGGGATCCCAACTGGGGTCGCATCGTCTCGGCGGCGGGCTATGCCGGTGTTCCGATCCATCCCAAGCGAACGGCACTGAGAATCAATAACTTGCCCCTGTTCGATGCCGGCGAACCGCTGGACTTCGATGCCAAACAAGTCAGCGAATCGATCCGCGCGAGCAAGTTGACGATGATTGAACTCGACGTGGGGCTTGGACCCGGCACGGCCACCCACTGGACGACCGATCTGAATACCGAGTACGTCCGTTTCAACTCCGAGTACACGACTTAGGATCCTGAAGATAGAAACGCTAGCGAATGGATTTAGCCCGGAGGGCGGCATATCTCTGCCGGTGTGCGTAAGCCACCGGATACTGGCAACAACACAACCATTCTAAATTCTTCCGATGCGCCAGCATCCACTAGATACTTCGCAATTCAATACCTATCTCATTTAGCAAACACATACTAGGTCTCTAAAACTACCACTCAGTTCATGTGTCGTGCTCCGGGCTAAAACCAAACA
>CAILTZ010000587.1 GCA_903837255.1 uncultured Pirellula sp.
CCCTAGAACTCTCGCCCTAACATTGTTCGGGGATCTCGATGTTTCGACCCTCAAGCAACGACCTCCAGGGCAATCAGCGGTTCAAACCTATGTGCTCGAACCCAATCTGATCGATCGCTGGTGGACCTTTGTAAGGCAGCAGGTCCAAGCCGGACGGCAAGGATTTGTCGTGGCCCCAAGGGTCGAGAGCGACGACGAAAAAGAAATCCGAGGCGCCGTCCAATGGTGGCAGGAACTCAGTCAAGGACCACTCCAAGGACTGCGAGTCGAACTGCTTCACGGCAGATTGGAAAGCGAGCAAAAGCAATCAGTGCTCGAACGATTCTCCCTAGGATCCATCGATGTGCTCGTTGCAAGCACCGTTATCGAAGTCGGGATCGATGTGCCCAACGCATCGGTGATGACCATCGTCGACGCTGATCGGCTAGGCTTGGCCCAACTCCATCAGTTGCGAGGCAGGGTAGGGCGGGGGAAACACGCCGGTTTCGTAGCCCTGATCCCAACCGCCAATTCCAATACCCAGGAAACGGACAAAAGCCTCGATCGAGCCGCCGGCAGTGCAAGCCATAGCCAAGGGGCTAGCGAGAAGATCGAGTGGCTCGAACAGTTCGCCAAAATCCAGGACGGCTTTGAACTCGCTGAACTCGACCTGCGACGCCGCGGGCCCGGAGAAATCATCGGAACCAAACAGACCGGGCTTCCGGAATTCCGAATCGCCGATATCTCACAAGATGAACAGGTTTTAATCATCGCTCGGAATTTAGCCGGGAATGTCATCGCCAGCGATCCGGAACTCAAAAACCCTGAGCACTCGAGGCTGTTGCGACAAGTTGTCTCAAAGCATGGCAAGCTGATGCCTATCGGGGATGTCGGTTAATCCCTTTACGCAATCGAATCTCCGAGGATTGCACAGCCGTAGTCCCGAACTACAGTAGATTCACGGGGCATCCCGCCGAACTTTTATCTGCTAGTGATGGGAACATACGCCACTTCGCGTGACTCAAAGACGCATTCTGAAAACGATCTACGACAAGAGCGATAATGATTGACAAGAACCGAAAAAAGCTTGCAAATCGTAAAACCGTTACCACCGTCCGACGGCTCGCCTTGGAAAAACTCCAAATTCGAGAACTGCTTGCAGGGGACGTAACGGCGGCCGTGACGAATGGTTTTTTGGTCGTCCGCGGGGACGATGCGGCGAATGAATTGACAATCGAACGCGTCAGCGGGGACCGAGTCCGGGTCACCGGTGCAACCGGAACGACAATCAATGGACTTACCCAACCGGCTATCTTGAAGGTTCGCAAGGGCTATGACATCGCCACAGGAGGTGGGGATGACAAGCTGACGGTGATCGGACTAAACGCCTTTGGTCGCTATGAGATCCGCATGGAACTGGGTGCAGGCAATGACACCCTGGTGGCCAGCAATCTCGTGGCCCAGCGTATTCATTCTAACGGTGGAGCAGGAAACGACTCGATCACAGTTCGCAATAGCCGATCCTGGCGAGGATCCGGGGTTGGTGGCGGCGCAGGCGACGACACGATCGTTTTGGAGAAGCTTCGTTTCGGCAACGGCAGTTGCATCGATGGTGGAACAGGAAAGATCAAAGTCCTCGAAGAGCCGGGCGAGGAGCCGATCCTCAAGGGTCTCCGCGACGCGG
>CAILTZ010000588.1 GCA_903837255.1 uncultured Pirellula sp.
CCAGCAGACGATCGCGGACTATCCAGTCGGCGGCGCTGCGACGACTCCAACGTTCCGATACGTCTACGCGAGCTACATCGATGAACCGGTCGTCCGCAAAACCGCCGGTACAGGCCTAAAAAATCTACAATAAAACAATAGACACTAAAAAATCGACACAAGTACTTTCGTATCCACCATCAATAACGTGTGATGAACTCGTGCAAGTTCATCAGGGCGCGAGCCACGCTCGTCCACGCAGCCAATTCGGCCGAATCGATGTCGCTCGCAGCCGGCCGACTCCCGACACTCAGGAGCTCCTTGGCCGCCGCAGCCTGACTCTTAAACTGCTCGAAGTGCGATGTGTACAATCCGATCAAAACCTCTTTCTCTTTGTCCGACGGCGATCTGGACAACGCCCTCTGAAATGCATACTCGAGCTTGGCCGACACATCCCCAGTGTGCCTGGCAATCAACTCCGCAAAGCTGCGAGCTGCCTCGATATAAGCCGGATCGTTGAGCAATACCAACGACTGCAAAGGGGTATTGGATCGAGGGCGCTCAGCGGTGCACTCCTCGCGATTCGGAGCATCAAAAACGAGCAAACTCGGGTGCAAGTACTGTCGCTGCCAGTGCGTGTAAAGTCCTCGTCGATAAAGCTCCTCCCCGGCCCCGTTCTGCCATTCTCGCTGCGGGAAATTTAAATATGCCCAATAGCCAGGGGGCTGATAAGGCCGAACGCTACGGCCCCCGAGTTTGGTGACGAGCAGTCCGCTGACGCTCAGCGCATTGTCACGAACCATCTCGGCATCCAATCGAAAGCGACTCTGCCGAGCCAAATAGCGATTATAAGGATCCTTGTCCCGAACGTCGCTCAGTGCATTCGATGAGCGCTGATAGGACTCGGTCATCACCACGGTCTTGATCCAACGCTTGACGTCCCAGCCTGTGTCGATCATCCATTGAGCAAGCTCGTCGAGAAGCTCCGGATGCGTGGGCCATTCGCCTTGGGCACCCAAGTCATCGAGTTTGCGTGAGATCCCCGCCCCAAAAAATAGCTTCCACAATCGATTGCTCACCACTCGAGTGGTCAGTGGATGATTCGGATCGACAATCCACTTGGCCAAATCCAACCGCGTCAGTCGACCCGAGGAGTCCGGGGTAAAACCGGCGGTCAAAGTAGCCAACGATTGAGGAAACGCCGGCAATACCACTTCGCCGCTCTCATCCATCCAATTTCCTCTGGCCAAAACCCGCACCATCCTGGGCGGAATCGCTTCTGTAACCAGCGTCGATGCGGTCCGTTTTTCGAGCTCCTCTCGATTCTTGCGCAATGCAGCTAGCTCCGTTCGCTGGGGTTCTAGCCTCGGTGCAATCGAACGGTAGTAAGCCAACAGTTTGGCTCGCTCATCGTCGCTGCGGTCCGCTTGGGACTTGGCCAAAACTCCTTCGAGCTCCGTCGGCAAACTCGTCGAGGCTTGCACAGGACGCTTGGCCGTCGTTGCCGACAAGCGAAAACGCCCGATGGTGTGTTGAGGGTTGTCCAAGTTCTGCCATAGCCCCACGACGATCGAATCCCCAGGGCCGATTTTCAAATCCTCGGCGGTCTCAAAGATCGCTGCTTGGGGCTTGCCTACCTTCTCCATGACCGCCCAACCCCATTTGCGACCCTTGGCGTCGTTGTCCAAGGCACCCTCGGCGGACCATTTGCCATAGGGGTTCCCTTCGATGGCTCCGATCTGTTCGTACGTGGCGCTGGGGTTGGCTAGCGAGACGTTGTTGGTCGGTCCGTTGGCCAAGCGATGATGCACGACAAACTCAGTGAGTACAAAGTTGCCGTTGCCGGCTCGGCCGGGCCCTTTGCTAGGTAGCGAGTCGTCGGGCAAGACCTCCAGACGAAACGCCGTCACCCCTGCGGGCAATTGGCTGCTGGTAAACAGGTACGAGTCGGTCGAGGGATTTTTGCCACTCGCCAAAAAAGACCCATCGGGCATGGCTTTGAGCGTCGCTCCCTCGAGCGACACGATCGCGTCGGCTTTGAGGGTCGTCCAAGGCACCTGGGCGGCTTGCCATGCATCGAAGTCTGCAAGCAGCTCCGGTGTGTTTTGATCGATCAGGCTTTGAACCTGTAGCATCTGCTGATCGATCGACTTGAGCTCTTGCTGCTCTTGCTCGGTAGGGACTTTCACAAAGGGCCCCCAGTTCCCGTCGGAGTTTGCTCCCGAATAGAGTCCCCGCTCCTTGATGTCGGCAAAGAATGCTCCGAACTTGTAAAAGTCCCTCGTCGAGAGAGGGTCGAATTTATGGTCGTGGCACTCGGCGCATCCGAGGGTGATCCCGAGCCAAGCTCCGCTGGCGTTTCGCACACGCTCGGCCATGTACTTGGCCAGATACTCCCGATCCTGCACACCTCCCTCGGCGCTCATCATCCCGAGCCGGTTGTAACCCGAAGCGACTCTTTGTTCGAGCGTCGGCGCGGGCAACAGGTCCCCGGCCAGCTGCTCGATCGTGAAGGTGTCGAAAGGTTTGTTGTTGTTGAACGAACGGATCACATACTCGCGAAACGGAGAGACGCTCATCTCTTGGTCCCCGTGGTATCCGACCGAGTCGGCATATCGGACCAAGTCCATCCACCACATCGCCATCCGCTCTCCAAAGTGCGGGGAGGCTAGCAAGCGATCGACGAGTTTTTGGTAAGCATCTGGGCTGTTATCAGCAAGAAACTCTTGCACCTGATCTTCCGTAGGTGGCAGACCGATCAGATCAATATAGAGTCTTCGCAGCAGCGTTACCCGATCGGCTTTGGGACTCGGTACAAGTCCCTGCTTGGCTAGATCGGCGGCGATCAGCCCATCGATGCGATCGCGTATCTGCTGGTCGCTCAGAGCAATCGCACCGCCTGCTTGGCCAGCGACCTTGCGCGGCAAAAATGCCCAGTGCCCCTCGTACTGGCCACCTTGCGCTACCCAACGCTTGAGCAGTTCGATCTGCTCTGCGGTGAGTTTCTTGCCGCTGCTCGCCGGTGGCATGTGGTCTTGGGGGTCCTCCGAGAGGATTCTCTCGATGAGCAAACTCTCTTGGGGTTTGCCCGGAACGATCACGCCGGGTTTGCTTTCGATGCCGGGTCTGCTTTCGATACCGTGCAATCCTTCGCTCGTATCGAGCCGCAGGTCGGCTTCGCGTTTGTTTTTGTCCGGACCGTGACAGAAAAAACAATTGTCCGATAAGATCGGGCGAATATCCCGATTGAACGAAATCGGGTCCTGGGCCCAAACTGCG
>CAILTZ010000589.1 GCA_903837255.1 uncultured Pirellula sp.
GTTTCGGGGTGGCCTGGACGAGTCGAGCAAGCTGGGGAGATGTCGGTCGAATCCCTATGTATGGCGAAGGCAAAGGGATGGGATTTCCAGGCAATTTTCAGAAGGATCCGGAGGAGAGGCAAGGCCCTTTGCCCGTCGTGGCCGCGAAGGAATTCGGGGCAGGGCGAATCGTCGTCATCGGCGATCAAAATGCCATCGGCGGATTCTTTTTAAACTATGCCGATAATCGACGGCTATGGTTGCAATCCGCCTTGTGGGCATCGGGACAAAAAATGCAGATCGAAGCGTCGCTTGCCAATGGCCTAGCGGGCGAGTCCGGGCGGTCGCTCATCTGGTGCGTGGAACCGATGTCAGAGCATCCATTCTACTGGGGATCGACCGATCGCGGCGGATATTACCACGCCTTTGGACTGCTGAACAAGCATGCCGACGCGAGGGCCACCGATCGAGATCTGCTCGATGCCAAGTGGATGATTGTCCCGAGCCATCGTCTCATGCAAAAGGACCGATGGCGGATAAAGACCCGCGAGTTCTTGAAGCAACCCAACAAGCATGTCGTGGTCTGGATGGATCAGGGGCAAATTCCCGAGCAGGACTGGGTCGGAGGTTTGCTGGAAGGCAAAACAACCACCATGCTCGAAACGGAAATGATGCGGATCTACACTTGCGAGGATGGCAGTACGCTTCAGCTTTGGACGCAAGCCCAGCGTTGGTCCAACGGCGAATTGCTCGGTCCTGAAGCGACTCGAAACGACGAGGACTACCGCAGGGAAGAGGCACTTTTGGACCCGATGTGGAAGCTTGGACTCAATCGCATGAAAGCCTTTCACGAGACGATCGATTGGCTCGAAGAACAAGCCGATCAACGTTAGGTTCGTTTTTGGCACTGCGGGCAAAAAAAAGTGCTTCTCTGGGCTTGGACGATCCGCTTGATCGTCCCGGTACTGCAGCTGCTACAGGGTTGACCTTCGCGGGCGTAGACAAGATGAAAGTGTTGAAAACCACCTTCGCCGTTGATCGCATTTCGATAAGTCCCATCGCTGAGCGTTGAGCCTTCGTTGTCGATCGCCTGGAGCAAAACCTGCTGCATCAGTAAACAGATGCGCTGCCACTTGGGTTTGCTAATCCTGCTGCAATTTGTGCGCGGGTCGATGGCCGCTCGATGAAGGATTTCAGATGCATAGAGATTACCGACACCGGCAACGAGGCGTTGGTCGAGCAGAGCGGGTTTCACAGGCCGATTGAGCTTCCCGAACTTGGCATGGAATGCATCGGCACTGATCGCAAGAGCATCTGGCCCGAGCACGGCGGGGCCGAGAAGCTCATCGCACTGGTCTGCCGACCAGATGTGGGCGGTCCCCAAACCACGACGATCCCAATAGATGATTTGACAACAATTCGCATTTTCTAAATGGATCACGATCCGAACATGCTCGAGGGTCGGCGGATCCGCGATCAAGGTCAGTCCCGCCATCTTGGGTTGCAGGACGATCCGATCCTCGTTGTCGAGTCGGATCAAAACCCGTTTAGCGATTCGGTCGATGGCCAGGATCGATCGACCCTGGAGACTTGCTGGCCATCGGTTCGCTTCGGGGCTCATCGCAATCGGACGGTAGCGATTCCTTGGAAACTCGACCTTGGCAATCCTCCCACCGATTGCAGGGAACAATCCACGCCGCATGGTTTCGACTTCGGGTAACTCGGGCATCTTGGCCGCTTCCTTATCGAGTTACTCTGTATCAGGCGACTTTTTTGGGCTGTAGACCGATTCGGGATCGACCAACCGAACTTTGTCCGTGAGGAATCCATCCTGGGTGGCTTTGCGAAAAAAACAACTGGCGTAGCCTTCATGACAAGCTGCACCGGTTTGCTCGACCAGGACTAGAATGCAGTCGGCATCGCAATCGATTCGGACCTCGATGACCCGCTGTCGATGACCGCTCTCTTCGCCTTTGTGCCAGAGTTTCATTCGGGAGCGGCTGTAATAGGTTGCAAATCCAGATCGGATGGTCTCCTGGTAGGCCTCTTGGTTCATCCAGGCCATCATGAGAACTTCGCGTGTGTTTGCATCTTGGGCGATCGCCGGTAGCAATCCGTCGATTCCACGTGCGAAATCAGGTCCCTTGGTCATGGTCAGCAACGACTTCTGGTGTGGATCACTGGTAGGGACGGCGGAGGATCTCGTGAGCCAAGATCGCCATCCTAAGGGTTTTCGGGTCTCGGAGTTGTCTTACAAACTCCGACGAGTCTACGATTTCGTTCGGTCTTTGTTGGATGGTTGGCCGTTCGTCGGATTTGTTTGTGGACTTGCTTTTTGCGACCGCTTTTTTATCTCCCTTGGGGCGACTGTGCAGACCTCCCAGTGTGTTTGCCTCGCCTATCGTAGAGCGAACATAGGCATCGATCCCTTCGTCCGCCTGATCGATTTGGGTGGTCACGTGCCGCTGGGCGATGGAGGGTTCTAGGGCGCGATCTGCTAGCCGCTGTTCTTCATCAAAGAGGTTTGGTCTGGGTTGTGCGACCTCTCTGGCAGGGGTGTTTTTGGGAACCTTTGCGGCAGGTTTTTGTGCTGTGGGTTTTTCTACTCGATTATTTGGGTTTGTCGAATTTGGGTTTGGGTTTGGGCTGTTGGGGCTCTGTCGGGCTTGTTTTTCTTGTTGCCGCTGCATGCGTCTTTGAGCAGCTTGCTTGAGAAAATCGTCTAGTTCATCAGCCATGATTTTGGTTTTGGGTTGGTGGAGTCTGAGCTGGTTCAGTTGGCTGGTCGAGCTTGACTGGTGCTCGAGGGGCCGGTGGTGCTGGTACCAGCGATGCTTTGCCGCATTTCGGTATCTGCGGTGATGTTCTTGAGTTTGTAGTAGTCCATGACGTTGATTTGACCACCCTTCAACGCATCGGCGATAGCGATCGGAACGCTCGCCTCGGAGGCGACGACTGCGGCGCGGCTCTCTTCGATTTTAGCGAACATTTCCTGTTCCATCGCAACGGCTTCGGCCCGACGTCCTTCGGCACGAGCTCTAGCGACCCTTGTGTCTGCTTCGGCTCGGTCGGCTTGGAGTCTTGCACCGATATTCTCACCAACATCGATGTCGGCGATGTCGATCGATACGATCTCGAAGGCGGTTTGATCATCGAGGCGGCTGGCCAGAACCGCTTTGGAGATCACGTCTGGGTTTTCGAGAACCACTTTCTATCCATCGCATATCACTCCATTGTTGCGAATCTAGCGCTGCGGACCAATTGTCGGTCGCTAAACGCCCTTTGGACTGAAATACTCGGGCTCATTGCCGGCTAACCATTTGATGTTGCAGCCAATGCTGGGTGTCTGGTGCGCGTCTACCGGATTACCACTTACAACAGCATCAAGTGCTGCCCGTAGGTCCGCCCCTGTGACTGGTTTCCCATTTCCAGGTCTGGAATCATCGATCTGGCCTCGATAAACCAATCGCTGATCCTGGTCGAACACGAAAATATCGGGGGTACAAGCCGCCCGATACACCTTGGCGACCCCCTGGGTCTGGTCGTACAGATATGGAAAACGATACCCTTGGGCAATCGCCTCGGTCTTCATCATCTCCGGTGAGTCGTCCGGATGGGTCGAAACGTCGTTGGAGCTGATCCCAACGAAACGTACACCCTTGGCATAATAGTCCTCGTAAAGCTTGGTTAGCTGGCTTGCGATGTGCTTAACGAATGGACAGTGATTGCAGA
>CAILTZ010000590.1 GCA_903837255.1 uncultured Pirellula sp.
CCGTTGCTCTGCCGATGCGTGATGCGTTTGCGGCCTTGTTCTTTGTGTCGGTGGGGATGCTCTTTGATCCAATCGTCTTTTTCGACACCCCGGGGCTGTTCTGGGCGATGCTGTTGTTGGCCATGTTCGTAACGCCAGCCCTTGCGATCGGGCTGATGCTCCTGTTGGGACTCCCCTTGAAAAGCTCGCTCCGCGTCGGGCTCTGCTTTGCTCAGATCGGTGAGTTCTCGTTCATCGTCGCGAACTTGGCCAAACGAGCCGACCTGATCTCCGAGTCCCTCGAACACGTTCTGGTAGCCGTATCGATTTTCTCAATTGCGATTTGTCCGCTGCTGCAACTGTCGATCGATCCGATCGTCCGTTTTGCGAGGCGATTCTCCAGGCTTGGGTGGTTGACCGTTTCTAGGTTTCCCATGAGTACAACGCCCAGAGTCCAAACCGCCATCGACGAGTCCAAAGAGCCGATCAGCGAGTTTCGAACCGTGGTGGTGGGTTATGGACCCGTGGGGCGAACGGCGGCCAAGCTGCTTTCGGAAAATGGGATCCACGCGACGATCATCGAGCTGAATCCTGCGAGCATCGATTCGATCCGCGCAGCCGGACACCGATTGGTGCTCGGGGATGCCAGCCATGTCGAGACGCTCAAGGCGGCCGGAGTGGCGTCGGCGGTAAGTCTGATCTTGAGCGCCTCGAACATCACCCAGTCATCGAATGTGATTCGGATGGCAAGGCTTTTGAATCCATCGATCCAGATCCTGGTCCGATCGGCGTATATTGGACAATGCCAGGAGCTCCTCAAGCAGGGGGCCGATCATGTGATCGCAGAGGAATCCGAGGTCGCTTTGGCTATGGCCGAAACGATTCTGAGAAATCTTGGAGCCACCGCCGAGCAGATCGATCATCAGCGCGATAAACTCAGGTCCGACCTGAGCTAGAACTCACACCAGCATGGAATCTTATGACCAGTGACGCACTGAAAAAAATCTTGGAACATGTTCGTCAGACAGCGATGCTGCAATCGACCATGTCGATGCTCGAATGGGACCAGAACACGGGTCTTCCTCCGAGCGCAGCCGAGTACCGCGCTGATCAGCTGACACTCCTGGCTGGCATGGTCCATCAGCGTCGGGTCGATCCCGAGTTGGGGCATTGGCTCGATGAGCTCATCGCAACGGTGGCTGACCAAGATCCATCGAGTCCCCCGGCGGTGATCGCTCGCTGCATGAAGCGAGAGTTTGATCGATGTCGAAAGCTACCGCAGAGGCTCGTCGAGGAGCTTTCGTATGCCACGAGCATTGGCCAGCAGGTTTGGGTCGAGTCCAAGCTAGGGGACGACTATCCCCGATTCATGCCACAGCTAACGAGGATCGTCGAGCTCAAGCGGCAGGAGGCCGACTGTTTAGCGAGTCCTGGGCAATCGCGCTATGACGTGATGCTCGATAGTTACGAAGAGGGGGCGACGACCCAGGAGATTCGGCAGATCTTTCTGCGGCTCCGCGAGTCGCTTGTTCCGATGATCCAGAGGGCCTCGGAGCGAAGTGCTAAGCTAGGGCCGTCGGTGCTTGAGGGGCGCTTTGCGATTGAGCCCCAGGAGCGGTTTTCCAAATGGGTTGCCGGGCAGATCGGCTTTGATTTTCAGCGCGGTAGGCTCGATCAGACCGAGCATCCGTTTTGCACGACGCTCGGGCCGCATGACCATCGGATATTAACCAGGTATTCGCAGGAGTCGTTTTCCACCGGTTTGTATGGAGTGTTGCATGAGGCCGGTCATGGGATGTACGAGCAGGGGCTCGATCCGCAGTGGTATGGCACGCCGGTTGGGAGTGCCGCGAGTCTAGGGGTGCACGAATCGCAGTCGAGGCTTTGGGAGAATTTGGTGGGGTTGGCCGGTCCGTTTTGGAAGTGGGCTTATCCGCATCTGCTCGAGGTTTTCCCGAGCGAGTTTCGCGATGTGGCTCCAAGTCGGTTGGTGGCGGATTTGAATCGCGTGCAAGCTAGTTTGATCCGGATCGAGGCCGACGAGGTGACCTACAACATGCACATCTTGATCCGTTTTGAGTTAGAGGAGCAGCTCATGAGCCAGGAGTTGCAAGTCGCACAGTTGCCCGAGGCATGGAATGACAAATACAGGAACTTTTTGGGGATTGCCCCGAGCGATGATCGAACGGGTGTTTTGCAGGATGTACACTGGTCAGCAGGATTGATAGGATATTTCCCGACATATACGCTTGGGAATATCTATTCTGCGCAGTTGTATAGTGCCGCAGATCGGCAACTGGGCGGATTGGATCGACAACTCGAGCGAGGAGAGTTTCGCCCGTTGTTGGAATGGTTGCGGGACAAGGTGCATCGGCATGGCCAGACCTATTTGCCGATGGAGTTAATCAAGCGAGCCACCGGCGAGCCGGTTGATTCGAGATATTTGGTGGACCACTTGAGTAGCAAATGTTCGCAAGATCAATTGCTCATGTAGAAAATTTAGTGGGTAGCCGCTGAAAAAAAACGAGGTAGATTCCTACCCCTCAGGTTTAACGTACTCGTGCTCGATGGATTTTCGAGTAGGAGTACGAGTAGGAGTACGAGTGGGAAAAAACCAGGACCTGATCGGGCCGGTTCGATCGTGCTAAATAGCTCCACAGAATTTCCGGTGCGCGATGTGGCCAGAACCAACGTATGCTGTATGCCCTCAAAGTAGTTGTCAATGAACCTCAGCCATTCACACGCAAGGCAGGCCACCACCCGGCTTCACGCCGGTGGGGCCATGACTCATAGCTACGAAACAAAAGACCTTACAAAAGAAACGTGAGGCCCCCCTGACC
>CAILTZ010000591.1 GCA_903837255.1 uncultured Pirellula sp.
AGCACGCGATCCAATCGAGCTTGCTGAGCCGGGGAACCATAAAAGCTCTGCGCAGCTGTCTGTTGGCTTTCATCGGACTCCGATTGACCGAACCTAGACTCGCCATAAAGATCTGGTTTCTCGGCCTTTTCCGCATCAACCCCCTGCAAGGAGCGATCGGTTTGGGGCGTCTGAGTCGGCTCGAATTCTTGGGACAGGTAATCCTGCATATCCTCGTCGGAAGTCTTCAGCTCACGCTTCGTCGGAGACTTGCCAACTTCTTGGCTCTTTCCATTGGATCGCTCCGGCGTCTGGCTGGAGGCATCGCTTGCGAGAAAATCTTCACCCTGTGTAAATTTCGATGGCTCACCGGCACTGGGCAAGCCAATCTCGATCGATGCGGAAGCATCCAAGGCTTGTTCGGCCGATTTCGCTATGGCCGAGCAACTCAACGAGTGAATCGATGGACCGGCGATTGTCCAGGAACTCGTCGGCAAAGAACCGATCAGATGCATCGTTGACACGAAGAGTTCGAGCTGCGCGTTGACCGCAAAGAGCTCGCTTCGCCAAGCACTGGCCGGCTTGGAATTGCCTCTCAGATCATTCGCAGGGATCTTCGCTCCGCTCTCGACCGAAGACCTCAGAGGGTTCTTGCGAGAGGAGAGAGTATCCGACCCGTAAGGAGGCTCTGCGGCGATCGGCAAAGCCGTGCTCGAAAGAATCCCCAGGCAGATCGCATTCCGCAGATATTTTTTGAGTCGACTTCTCATCCCGGTTGACGGCCTGAATACTGTTCGCGGATGTCGAAAAATAGGCATACACGGCGATCCATCGTTACACCAAAGCCTTCGGATAACGAAACGCAACGCCCTTTGTATCGGACGCCAAGCCCAGCTCGATACAAAGATAAAAAGTGGAATTAACGGCTAAAGTCCTGTCGCTCGAGGGGACTGGGGCACTCTACCCAAACGATGTGAAAACTAGCAACCCAAGGTAAAGAAAGACGCCGTTAGAGCGCTTTGACGATGGCTTACAGGCAGCGGGTTTCGCCCATGCCACCGAGCTTACGCAAACTATTCCCTCGCAAGGGCTTGCGGTCGAGCAATAAGAGAGTTTTATGACGGATTCTAATACGAAATCAGTAACTACTGTGAACCAAGCTGTGGGGTTTGCGTACAACGGGCGGGTTATGGAGCATTAGGCAAAATTCCGGGAACACTGGCCGTCCGGGGTGTTCGGGGTTTTCCCCAGCTAGAAAGGCTGTGAGATGACGACTCGTAAAGAGGCTTTGGTCAAACTTAAAGAAGTGCTTTTGGTTCGGAGAGAAGCTCTCCGTAGGGCCCTCGATGGGGACATCAGCATGTTGCAGACCCTCTCTCAAGAGGGTGGCGATGTGATGGACGCCGCGATGGATACCGCACAAGACGAGATCAGTAGCCAGTTAGTCGAGGTCGAAAGCCGCGAGCTAACACAAATCGAGGAGGCCCTAGCGCGGTTCAAAGACAGTAGCTACGGCGACTGCGAAATCTGCGACAAGCCGATCCCGTTGGCACGACTCCAGGCTGTTCCGTATGCGACGACCTGCATCGAGTGCGCCAGAAAGCAAGAGCTCGGACAGATCTCTCACGGCGAAGATTTTAGCTAATGACTCCCAGGGCTTTTTCATAGCGCTAGTCAAGCGTTCTACCTAAGAGCATTGCCAAGAGAGCCATTCGGATATACACCCCGTTTTGGGCTTGGCGAAAGTAGCCTGCTATTGGCAACTTGTCGACCGACAAGGCAATCTCATCCACGCGAGGCAGTGGGTCTAAGATCAGACGCGTCGAGGGTGGGATTTGTTCTGGGGTTAATCGGTACTCATAGCGATACTTCTCAAACAAAGAACGATCCGGGAACCGCTCCTCTTGGAGTCGATTCAGGTAGATCACATCGGGGTCCTTGAGCTCTGCCAAGGAGCCCGATTCACTGACGCGTACGCTCCGACTGCGGCACTGGTCGACCAGCCAGCCGGGAGCCCTGAGCTCCGGTGGCGAAATGAAATCAAAACCCACGTTTTCGAACTGGGACAACACCAAACACAATGAGTGAATGCTACGCGACTGGAGTGGATCAAATCCAAACGCGTAATCGAGATTCGCCAGCGTTCCCAATTCCTCCATGATCGTGAATGTATCGACCAAGGACTGGGTCGGATGTTCGTTGCCACCATCACCGGCGTTGATGAAAGGGACCGCCGATGCGTCCGAGGCTATCTGAGCGTCCCCGGATTTCGGAAGCCTAGCGACAATCAAATCGCAGTAACCGCTGACAACCTTGATCGCATCTGAAAGCGATTCACCTTTTTCAAACGATGTCGAACCAACT
>CAILTZ010000592.1 GCA_903837255.1 uncultured Pirellula sp.
CGCCAAGGAACCGTTCACCAAAGGCCGAGCTTTGTTTGGGTTAGCCCAAGCTCTCGAAGGACTCGGGGAACGCAAAGAGGCCATTCTTGAATACAAACGATTGAGTTCGGAAAGCGTTTCCGAGGATCTGGTGGCCGAGGCCAAGCGACGGTTGGCTTGGCTCGAAGGCCGCGAAGCGGAAACGTTTTTTGCTTGGTACCGTGAACGCAGCAACGCCGCAGTGCCAGCGACTGGACCCGCCGGGCTTCCAAAGATCCCTGGACTTCCAGATTTCTCGTTCCCGAATGCCAGTGGTCTTCCACCAAGCGGGCTGCCCGCTCTGCCACCGGCTGCTGAGCCTGCACCGGCTGCCGAGCCTGCACCGGCTGCCGAGCCTGCACCGGCTGCCGAGCCTCCTGCAGCAGTGAAACCTTAGTGGTATAGTGGGCAAACGTTCTAAGAATCGTTCTAAGCAAATCGAGGCTGACGAAGCTCTCGCTGGTCCAGAGTCGCGATCAGCGAGCGATAACTCAGCGAGCACTGTTACGGGGATTTCCTCAGGCAGATGGCTGCCTTTGGATGAATATGTGGTACCGGATGCTGAACCGTTGACCGAGGAACCCGATCAAGAAGCTACCGGCCAAGAAGTTTTGGAGGTACCATCTGCCAAGAAGGGTTTTGAGCGGTTGGAATTCACCGTCGAGCCAGAGCATAACGACACCCGAATTGATCTTTACCTGACATTCAAAATCGAAGGCTACAGTCGAGTGTTTTTGCGCCGCGTGGTTGCCCAAGGGCATGTGCGGGTCGATGGTCGAGAGGTCAAGCCTGCGTTTCACGTCGTTGCGGGGCAACAAATTGAGGTGCGGGACCTGCCACCCGTGCCGTTCGATGGTCCGATTCCCGAGGCGATCGCGCTGGATATTTTGTTCGAGGACGAGTCGCTTGTTGCGATCAACAAGCCGGCTGGGATGGTGGTGCATCCGGCCAAAGGGCATTGGTCGGGGACACTGACGGCTGCCTTGGCGCATCATTTTCAGCAGCTCAGCGATGCCGGCGGTGCGACACGTCCGGGCATCGTCCACCGCTTGGATCGCGAGACCAGCGGCGTGATAATCATCGCCAAGACCAACGAGGTGCACTTCAAGCTCTGCGCTCAGTTCGAGGCCCGGACCGTGAGCAAGACCTACATAGCCATCGTCACCGGGACGCTCGATCGGGATCGCGATCGGATCATTCAACCTATTGGCCATCACCCTTATCAAAGAGAAAAGATGGCCATTCGCAGCGGGCACGCCAGCAGTAGGTATGCCGAAACGCATTTTGAGGTTACACAGAGGTTTCCCGGATACGCCCTTTTGAAGGTTTCGCCCAAGACAGGCCGGACCCACCAGATCCGCTTGCACTTGGCCCACATCGGTTGTCCGGTCCTGTGCGATCGGCTCTATGCTGGACACTCCGAGGTTCGTCTTGGACAACTGCAACGTCGATCCGCAAGGGGTTTGCCAGCCAGGCCCGAGGACAGCCAAATCGTTCTGGAGCGTCAGGCGCTGCATGCAGCAGAGATCGAGTTCGAACATCCTAAAACAGCACAGCGCTTGAGGATCGCAGCACCCCTTGCACAAGACATCCAGCGTGTGTTGGACATTTTGCAACAAGGGGATAGTTACGCTTGGCCCGCAACCTAGAAGCCCTCAGTGAAGCCCTCAGTGCTCCTTGGCAGGGCTACTTGCGTGTGGACCAGAAAATAAGCAAAACAGTTCGCATCGTAGGGAAATATTCGATAACACGAGGGATCCAGGTCCATGCATGCAGGAGAATTTCGGGTTCTCAGATAAGGTTTCTTAGCCTGTGGCCTTGTCAAAGCCCGGCGAATGCGAAAGATACACAACGTTCTGGCGACCCTCTGCATCAAAAGGAATCCATCCGTGAACGATCTTTCAAGTTTTCCGCCTATCCACAACGCGTCTGCTTATCAAA
>CAILTZ010000593.1 GCA_903837255.1 uncultured Pirellula sp.
ACTCCCGCCTAGGCAGGATCGTATTGGTTCGGGGGACCTCAGGACGCGAATTGGATTCCATGGATTCTATGATACGCGAACGGCTCGAAAAAGCCATTCGGGCCAAGGGAGGCCCCACCGGCTTCAATCGCACCTGCGATGATGTGGCGCTATTAAGGAGAGTTTGCGCGCAGAATATTAAGCTTTCTAAGCCATTAGGTCATTTAGGGCTCTCAGCGTTTTTTGCTACGGGCTTCTCCACGAATCGACGCGGCTTGAGATTCGTTGGATCCTGCTTGGCGATCTCGCGCAGGAAGGTGGCAAGCTCTTCCTGTGTCTCCTCGTTGGCGTGGACCACCAACACCGAGCCGACCATCGACATCGCGGAAGTTCCCCCAGCGTTTAACCAAGTGTCCGGAGTTATCGACGTTTCGATGGCGTGAATGAGATCGTTCGTTACCGTGTTGTTGGGCAAGATAAAGCTAAGGTCATAGTAACGGTTGATATTGGACGAATTCTTTTTGTTGGTGACAAGGAGTGCTTCTCCTTTCACTACCGTCGTCAAATTCAATGGTTCGAGTACTTGTCGGATGATGTCGCGTGCGCGCGTATCCGGGCGATCCGCCGTTACGGGGTCCTCTGGTGTGATGGATTCCTCTTCCAATCCTTTCTCATCGATCACGATGGCAATCCCCAATTCGTCGCTCAGCGTTTGAAAGAAGCTGCTCAGGGGTGTATTCCTGAAGCTTCCGTCGATACGCTCGTTCAGCACGCGGCGAATACGAGCTTCTCGCTCATTGGACTCGGCATCCGCTGCACCATTGAGCCAACCTGGAATGAGCCAACCTGGAACCTCAGCATTCGCTTTGGTCCATTTGTAAGGGACCAGCAGTTGCGTGCCGCCCATACCATCCAGAACCATACCACCCACACCCCCGCAGATCGCCATCTGCGCTAGCACATCAGGTTGGTCGCTGGGTGTTTCTATCTGTCCAAGTGCTTGAGGGGTTTGGTTTACAAACCCCAACCCGCTGATTTTCAGTGCGGTCACCAGTGCGATACCCCCAGCGATACCGACCATTGAGAAAAAAGATCGAGTCATGAGCGTTTCTCCATTGAAGAGATGCAGAAAAGAGAGACTGAGAAGAGTAGTTGGCCGACTTGGATGAGCGATCCGCAAAGAACCCATCCAAACCTGCTTACGCAATTGTAAACCTATACGTTGGCCGTCGCCAACAATTTCCGTTCGCTCGGAACTATTTTTCTAGGCTTGATCGGCCGGAAAGTTCTAGCGCAGCAGTCGAGTCAAGTTCGTGTACTCGTCGGTCCAGAGTGGAACCGAGCGCGGTCGGTTGAGATACTCGGGCAAGTCCGCGATTTCGTCGGCGACTTGTTCGAGGAATTGCGGTTCCTTGCTCAGTAGAATGTAGTAGTTCCGACTCAGTGAATCGGTCTCCTTGCGGTAAATCCTGCGATAACCATATCCGTGTTTTTGAGCCAATCGCTCGGTTACGGGAAATAGATCCAAGTGCGTGTTGGTGATATGGATAACCAGCAGTCCATCGGGTTTCAGATGCTCCGAGTAGATGCCAATGGCCTCATCGGTCAGAAGGTGCGTCGGGACAGCGTCCCCGGAAAACGCATCGAGGATCAGTAGATCGAACTGCTGGTTTGCGCCGGATTTAAGTTCCCGTTCGAGTTGCAAACGGGCGTCCCCCAATACCGTGTCGACTTTGCCGCGGCAATCCGAAAGATAATGGAACCATTGCGTGTTTTTAGCCACCTCGATGACTTGGGGATTGATTTCATAGAAGCGAATCCGATCTTCTGCTCGTGCGTAGGCGGCGACCGTACCTACTCCCAACCCAATGGCTCCAATGTGGCATTGTGCGTGCTTTTGCTGGACGTAGCGAATACCGGTCTCACAACCTGAGCCTGGGCCGTAATAGGTCAATGGTAGATGTCTCTTCATCGGATCCGCATACTGCATGCCATGCTGAATGTGCCCGCTGTAGAAGGCGAAAAGATCCTCTGGAGTATTTCGATCCAAGCGGTCTACAGATAGAACGCCATAAAAATTCCTGGCTTCATGCTGAACGCTTGCGCTATCGGAATCGTTATCTGGCAATGCATCGCGAATGAGGTAAAAGCAGGTGCCGATGGCCAAGAGCGTTCCGATCCCGAATAGCCCAAGACGCATCGGGCTGCGTTTCTGTGCGATGATCGAATAGAGAATGACGACGCACAACACTGCACAGCACAAAAAAGCGAGTGTCAGTTCAAAGAATGTTTTAAAAACATAAGGTGCGATCAGATTCACCAAGATACCGCCCAGAGCCCCTCCGAGCGAAATGGTTAAATAGAACCCCGTGAGATACCCAGGCCCCGGTTTGGACTTTGCAAGCTCCCCATGACATACCACGAGCATACAGAACAACGCAGAGAAATAGACACCCGCCTCCAACCACCAAAGCTTCGAAAGCAGAATTTCATTCGCACCCGAAAGCCCTAGTATCCCATTGAAAATGTCCGAAGCCCAGTAGACAATCTGGGTGTAGTTCGACAAACAAAAAAGCAACCCTAGCCCAGCCATCGTGTAGAGAGAACGCGAATACCACCTGGGTTGGTCGAACGCCACGATGAACGAAAGCAGATAAAGGGCCAGGGGAACAATCCACAGCAGCGGTACTGTGGCAATGTTCTGACACACCTCATTGGTCACCGCCAAAAATACGATGCAGGCTAACGTCGGTAGCACAATCCATTTGACCATCTGAAAAAGACTTGGTGGTCCCTCGATGATACCGCTAGGTTGAATCTCACCAACAGAATCTTCTGACTTGGAAACCGATGATGTGCTCGTTATCGAAACCGTAGAAAGACGTTTCGAGCTAAGCGAATAAGTCTGCCAAGCGCAGTAGCCACAACAGAGCGTAAATGCCGCAAAACCCACCGACCACATCGCGGCTTGGGAAACAATCCCCCAGTTGGCCTCAAAGAAAAACGGGTAACTAATCAGCGCCAACAACGATCCAAAATTCGAAAGCGCAAACAATCGGTAAGGTGACTTGTCAAACGACTCACTGAACCACTTTTGTAGCAACGGACCAGTCGACGAAAGTGCAAAGTAAGGCAACCCAACCGTTGCACCGAGCAACATCAAAACCTGCAGCAGCGGCCACTCATTATCCGCACCCGTGGGGCGCAGGGATGTCGGTGGTATCAACCGATTGATCGCGACGCTCCCAAGGGCCACTGCCAAGACCACAAGGTGAAGATACAACCGAGACCGAGGCGCCAAGTGAACACTTGTCAGGTGGGCGTACAGATACCCCAAGAAAAGTACGATTTGAAAGAAGAGCATCGCCGAAGTCCAAACCGCAGGGGTTCCACCAAACCATGGCAGAATGAACTTGCTCAGTAGCGGCTGGACCTGAAACAACAAAAACGCGCTGATAAAAACGGTGATCGCATAGGCCAACGGCGAAAAGCCCACCGAGGCTCGGGGCACATTCTCTTGCTGCATCGCTAAATCCTAAGTCGACTTTCAAAGCATGGATCTCTTAACTCTATAACGATTGAAGAATCTCCATGCACCTAGCAATAATCCAATTTTGCTTGAGAAATCGCGATTTTCTCCCGGATGGTGCGCTATGATCGCCCCCGGGCAAACACGATAAGCCAAGTCGATTCAGCCAAGGTCGAAGTTGTTTTCTGCCGATTTATCAGCTAGACTCATAAGGGTCCCTACTTGCCACCCGTGGGACGCCCCACCTTGACTGCGCCCGCCCCCCCAACCCATCCTTCCACTAGTCGACTCTGCAACGCAGGAGGACTCGATGGCTCTGTCCCATCCAAATCGAACCCACACTCGCCGCGATTGGCTAGGGTCGGCCGCTACCTCGCTAGCCGCCGGCTTGACCATCCCAGCGTTCCTAGCTCCCACGCGACTGCACGCCAACGGCGGTCAGGCCCGCTCGAACGTCAACTGCATCTTCATCTGGACCCAAGGTGGTACGAGCCACCACGACACGTTTGACCCCAAACCCTTGGCCTCCGACGGCGTTCGAGGGCCCTTGAGCGTCATCGAAACGGCGATCCCCGGCGTGCACTTTACGGAACTGTGCCCTCGGATGGCCAAAGAGGTCAATCGCTTCTCGCTGCTTCGGAGCTGGAATCCCAAAAACGCTGGGCACGGAGTTGCCGACCACTGGTGCATGTCAGGTCGCAATATCAATCCGTCGCTGATTTACCCTTGTGTCGGCTCTGTCGTCTCGCAACAACTCGGATTCAAATCGGCTTTGCCACCGTTCGTCCAGCTCGGAGCCCACGTCGATCGTTCGTTCCAAGGCGGCTTGCCTGGCGTGCTCGGCCTAGAACACGCGGCCTTTGAGATCCATGCCGAAGCCAACGTCGATCGTTTCTCGGTGCGCGATATCACCCCGCCACTGAACATGGAGCTGACCCGCATCGATCGAAGACGGGATTTGCTCGACAAGATCGATCGTATGCAGCGAACTGCCGATAAACAGCCGGCGGCGTTCGATGCCCTCGATGAACATTACAAAACCGCCTTCAAGATGATCACCGCACCGGAGACTAAACAAGCCTTTGACATCGCCACTGAACCGGAGGCTCTCCGAAACGACTACGGTCGCAGCTCCTTTGGTCAGCGACTACTGCTCGCTCGCCGTCTGATCCAATCCGGTGTGCGATTCGTCACCGTCAGCGATCCGGGTTGGGATCACCATCAAGACTGCTTCAACGGCCTGAAACAACATCGCATGCCCCAGGTCGACCAAGCCCTCCCGGCTCTGCTGATCGATCTCGAGCAACAAGGCCTCCTGGATTCGACCCTGGTGGTCTGGATGACCGACTTTGGTCGCACCCCTAAGATCAACCCTGCCATCGGACGCGATCACTGGGCAAGCTCCGGCTTTGCGATCATGGCGGGTGCAGGAATCCCTGGCGGTAGCATCATCGGTGATACCGACGCCGACGGAGGGCAACCAAACTCCAATGAGTACTTCACCGAAAACATCGTTGCGACGATGTACCACAAACTCGGGCTGCCCCTGGATCTGACCGTTACGGCCAGCGATGGCCGACCCATTCGACTGCTCGAAGGCGAACCAGTGCGAGAGTGGGTCTAATCGCCTTGGGAGGCTAAGCCGTGTACCGTACCTATCCTTTGCACTGCCGTGCGATCCGTGTCCTGGGGATCATCGTTGCCATGGCGATGAACCTCGGTTCGCTCCGGGCGCAATCCGACCGCAACCTAGTCGCCCAACCGGCCCAAGTAACCCTGCGCGGGAACTTTGCCCAAGCCCAGCTGCTGATTCAAGAGATCGATCCTTCGGCGGTCGGCAACCCATCCGCTGCGAGCGAGCTTTCCAGCGACTTTACCTCGCAATCGGTCTTCCAATCTCTGACCCCTGAGATCGTCACCGTTTCCCCCTCGGGTTGCTTGACGGCAGTGAGCAACGGTGCAGGAAAAATCATCGCAACGGTCGAAGGAAAAACGGTCGAGATTCCGGTCGAAGTCACTGGCCTAGTCGATGCTCCGCAGGTCGACTTACATCGCGACCTGCTGCCCCTGATCACTCGATCCGGTTGCAATGCAGGCTCATGCCATGCCAGCCAGTACGGCAAAGGAGGCTTGGTCTTGAGCGTCATGGCCTTTGACCCAGTCCTCGACTACCAAAGCTTAGCTCTCGGCGCTAGAAGCCGTCGGATCAACACCAGCAATCCCGATGAGAGCCTCATGCTCAAGAAGGCCACCGCAGCGGTGCCTCACGGTGGAGGTGCACGATTTTCCGTCGACTCGAACGACTATCGCATGATGGCCCGCTGGATCGCAACGGGATCTCCCAAGCCCAACCCCAGTCCCGAGAAGATCGCTCGATTAGAAGTCTATCCGGCCAAGCGAATCTCGAGCGTTGCCCAAACGCAACAACTCCGGACAATTGCCACCTATGAGGGTGGCCAACAGCGGGACGTGACGGCTTGGACACGCTTTGATGCGATGGACGAAGGGGTCGTGAAAGTATCGAGCTCCGGTTTGGCACAAACCGTTGGTAAGGGCCAAGGAGCGGTCATGGCACGCTTTGGTGATCGGGCCGAGATCGCTACCTTTGTCGTCCCCTTTGCCGACTCGGTCAATCTCGATAGTTGGGTTTCATTCCAGCCGATCGATGAGATTGCCAAGTCCAAGTTCCAGGAGCTCAGGCTCGCACCCTCTGGCCTTTGCGACGATGCAACCTTTTTGCGGCGAGCCTTCCTCGACGCTGTCGGAGCCTTGCCCAGTCTCGACGAAACGCGAGCCTTTCTGGCCTCGACCGACCCTCGCAAACGCGAGCTGTTGATCGATCGGCTATTAGGACTCTCTGGCGATGCCAATCTCAATACGTTCAACGATCAGTATGCGGCTTATTGGAGTTTGAAGTGGTCGGATTTGATTCGCAACAATTCCGCAGTGCTAGGCGAAAGCGGGATGTGGGCACTGCACAATTGGATGCGTGAATCGTTTCGCACCAACAAACCGATGGGCAAATTTGTCAGCGAGCTGATCACCGCCAAAGGTTCGATCTTCTCGAATGGGCCAGCCAATTACTACCGCATCGCCAACAACCCAACGGATCTGGCCGAATCGACCGCTCAGCTGTTCCTCGGGACTCGATTGCAGTGTGCCAAGTGCCACCATCATCCTTACGAACGCTATAGCCAAGACGACTACTATGGGTTCGCGGCCTTCTTTGCACGCGTGGCGAGCAAAAACAGCGCCGAGTTTGGGATCTTTGGCGGTGAAACGGTCGTCGTCGTAAACTCCGGGGGAGAAGTCTCCCACCCCAAAACCGGTGCGGTCATGAAACCCACCCCGCTCCAAGACAATCCCTTGGAGCACGCCAGCGATCGTCGGATCGCACTGGCCGAATGGCTCACCCGCAAAGAGAATGCCGGCTTTGCTCGGAACATCGTCAACCGCTACACCGCCTACCTGCTCGGCAGAGGACTGGTCGAACCCATCGATGACATGCGCTCGACGAATCCACCCTCGAACGCAGAGCTCATGGACTATCTAGTCAACGAGTTTCAACAGAGTGGATTCGACGTTCGGCACCTGATGCGATCCATCATGCGATCGCGACTTTATCAACTCGATTCACAGCCCAGTGAACTCAACGCCGAAGACTCGAGGTTTTACAGCCACTACCGGGTCAAACGGATCGCTGCCGAACCCCTGCTCGATTGCATCGATGATGCGACCATGGTTCGGACCAAGCATCCGAATATGCCGTTGGGCAAACGAGCGGTCGAACTACCCGATGCGGCAACCAACAACACCAATGCGTTCCTGGTAACCTTTGGCAAAACCAAACGAGCCAGCGTTTGCGAGTGCGAACGCACAGCCGATGAGAACCTCGCCCAAGCCTTGCACACCCTCAACGGGGACATCCTATCGAGCAAGATCGCTGATGGCCAAGGCCGTATCGCGGCCTTGGTGGCATCTGGCAAGCCGACCGATGTGTGCGTCGAAGAGCTCTATCTGGCAACCCTTTGTCGCGGGCCAAACACCCAAGAGCTCGCCGAGGCCAGAGGTTTCATAACGTCGAGCCCCAGCCCAGCAGAAGGCTACCAGGATCTGCTCTGGGCTTTGATGAACTCCAAGCAATTCCTTTTCATACGATGAACCAGCTCACGAGTTGCGCAACGCGTCGATCGGCTTTCTTGGCATCGCTCATGGCCCTGTGTCTTTCCCAGAATGCTTGGGCACAAACCAACAATTCCTATCCGATGCTCATGAGTCTCAAGCCCACCGCAGCGATCGTCGGGCAGACCAGCGAGCATGAGCTATCGGCTCGATACAACTTAGCTGGTGGAAACGGCGTGATCATTTCCGGAACAGGAGTTCGCGGCGAAATCGTCCCTTTGGAGACCGAAAAGCCCGAGGACAAGGACCGCAACGATGTCGCGAATTCCAAGTGCAAGCTCAAGATCATCTGCGATCCAGACGCCATGCCCGGAATCCGAGACTTTCGCCTCTGGACTCCGCACGGAGTCAGCACCGTCGGGCAGCTGGTCATCGCTCGCGAACCATTGGTCAGCGAGGTCCTGGACAACGATACGGTAGAGAAAGCTCAGAGCGTCCAGTTGCCTGCGACGATTTGCGGGACGATCGAGAAGGCAGAAGACCTCGATTTCTACAAGATTCGTATCGATCAGCCCGGCGCGTGGACCTTTCACATGACCAGCCAGCGCCTAGAAAATCGTTTGCATGACATGCAGACTCGCGTCGACCCGATGATCACACTCCGATCGGTCGCAGGATCGACAATCGCGTCGAGCGATAATTCGTTTGCAGGCGATCCACTGATGCATGTCAACATCGAGGCCGCAGGGGAGTATCTGCTCGAAGTCCGCGATGTTCGATACCAAGGCAATGCCGATTGGACGTACGCTGTCGAATGTTCCGCAAGACCCTTTGGTTTGGTCGCCAAACCCCTGGCGGTCGCCCAAGCTGCGGCGGGCTCCGTCCAAGTCGTAGGGTTGGGGCTAGGAGCCGATGCGACCGCATCGCTCACTCCAGCCGCATCGGCTAGCACTCGGATCGAACGGTTTGCTCCGGTGGTCGGTTCGACACCGCTGAATGCACTGCAAGTTCTCGCGTCCGCCGATCCGATTGTGAGCGAGCCCAGCGGTGCACTCACCGCCCAGGCGGCTGAGGCGACCCAGGCGATGCCGATGCAGTTTGCTATCCCGAGTGTCGTGTGTGGCAGCATCGATACTCCAGAGCAAGTCGATCGGTATCGATTTGAGGCCAAGGCCCAGCAGCGATTGAGCTTTGAGGTTTTCGCAAGACGGCTAGGATCGGAACTCGATGCCAAGCTTCGGATCCTCAACTCCGAGGGGAACGCCTTGAGCGAAGCCGATGATTCAACCTTTGATCGCGTATTATCCTCGGATGCGACACTAGAGAATTGGACTGCACCGGCCGACGGGGTCTTTACGCTCGAGATTCGCGACCTGCATGGAAGAGGGGGGCCGAGTTATCCGTATGCGGTGGAGGTCAAGCAATCCAAGGCTTATTTTCTGTTAGAAGCCGACACTGACAAGACACCGCTAGCCATGGGCAGTGCCAGTGTGATTTACGTCAAAGCGCAGCGTAGGAACGGGTTTGCCGGCGAGATACAGCTAGCTGTCGAGGGGCTGCCTCCGGGAGTCCGTGCCGAGTGCGGTCGGATCCTTGCAGGCAGGCCAGATGGAGCGATCTGGCTGACGGCTGCCGCCGATGCACCGGTGGGGATGTCGAACATCAAGATCACCGGTACATCCGAGCACCCCGAGGCGGACGGTCAGAAGATCGCTTTGCAATCGACCGCATCGCATCTCCAGGAGGTCTACATGCCAGGGGGGGGACGGGGTCATTATCCGGTCGACTACCACACGGTATCGGTAGGCAAGCCGATGGACATTCGGAGCATCAAGCTCAGCGCCACAGAGATCGAGCTTGTGCCGGGGGGTTCTCAGCGTATCGACATCCAGATCGAGCGGGCTCCGGATTACAAGGGGAACGTAACGCTCGATGCGATGCTTCAGCATCTCGAGCAGCCGTATGGCAATCCGTTGCCACCTGGCGTGGTGGTCGACATTGGGGCTAGCAAAACGTTATTAACGGCTGGGGAGTCGGCCGGGCACATCACGTTCAAGGCCAACGCGGACGCTGCGGCGGTCGAGCATCATTTGGTTCCGATCACGGTGCATGTTTCGATCAATTTCGTGATGAAGCACACCTTCAGCAGCGAACCGTTCTACATCACCGTCAAAAAATAGCTGTCAAAAAATAACCGCCGAAACGTAGCATGTGCCTTTAGGGGCTCATCCATCAGCGGTCCATCAGCGTCCATTAGCGGTCCAGCATTTATACCGCTTGGCTCCATAGCGATTGCCAACGCTGCAATCGCTCTTCGACGAGATCCATGCAGCTCCAAGGGCCGAAGGTTCTTCGGGAGTCCTACTACCCGGACAGCGAGAATGGTCCGAATTTCATCAATCCAAATCCTCTGGAATCTCCCTACCGATCGATGTGCTTGATAAACTGATGCTCGTCGCGCAAGCCACCGGCGTTGGTCCCGACTGGCTTTGATACCGCTCCC
This sequence comes from uncultured Pirellula sp., assembly GCA_903837255.1. Taxonomy (GTDB): domain Bacteria; phylum Planctomycetota; class Planctomycetia; order Pirellulales; family Pirellulaceae; genus JBKCUI01. The sequence continues at coordinate 10,134 of CAILTZ010000593.1, forward strand.
CTTTACGAATCCTTTCCTTGCATGAAAATCATTCGCTACCAAGACGCTCTCGGAGAAATCCATTTCGCTAGTGTACAAACCGATGGCAGCAAGCTGCGCATCGATGGCAACCCGCTTGGGAAATGGACCCAAACCCAAGAGCAGGCTCAAGTTGCAAAACTTCTTGCTCCGATCGAACCTCGCGACATCCTGTGCATCGGACTGAACTATCGCAAGCATGCGGCAGAGGGTGGCCAAGCCATCCCGGAGTTCCCCGTCCTATTTATGAAAAACAGCGGAACCCTAACCAACCCCGGGGACCCCATCGTTCTGCCTCGCAAACTCGCTAGCCAATCGGTCGACTACGAGTGTGAACTGGCCGTCGTGATCGGTAAGCCATGCTACAACGTCTCGAAATCCGAGGCTCTCGATTATGTGCTCGGGTATACCTGCGCCAACGATGTCAGCGCTCGGGATTGGCAGATGAAGTACGGTGGTAGCCAGTGGTGTCGCGGAAAAACATTCAGCACGTTCTGTCCCCTGGGCCCGGTGCTGGTCACACCTGACGAGATCCCCAACCCGAATGCCTTGTCGATCAAGACCATTCTCAACGGACAGATCATGCAGGACTGGAACACCAACGACATGATCTTTGATGTCCCGACCTTGATCGAATTTTTAAGTGGCTCGACCCGATTGGCTCCTGGCACAGTGATTCTCACCGGCACGCCGCATGGCGTCGGTGGTGCTCGCAAGCCACCGATCTATCTAAAAGATGGCGATACCGTGACGATCGAGATCGAAAAGATCGGTGCGCTCACGAATCCCGTTGTCGACGAATCGATCGGTTGATTCGATGATCCGACCCGGCCTGAGTACGATCGCACTGGACATCGGTAGCACTTCGATCAAGGGTGCAGTTCTGGACCTGGAGGCCGGTGAGCTGGTTTCGGCTTGCTCTCGAGCTTTTCCCGAACCGATCGAGAACTTGCCATCAGGTCACATCGAGATCGACCCCAAGGCGATCGTTGCTCGAGTTCTAGAGGTAATCGATGAACTAGCCGAGCACTTGAGCCATCACTGCTCGGTTTGGATCTGTGGGCAGATGGGTGGACTAATCCTTGCTGACGATCGGGGCCGAGCCAAATCGAATTATCTTTCGTGGCGCGATCAACGCACTCTGAAATCGACCGATGGCGTTCGATCCTCGATGGAAACGATTCGGCGAACTATTCGGCCTCGGGGGCTGCCATCGATCAGGATCGCGTCGTGATGTTCTTTCGCGATGGAGCAAATGAC
>CAILTZ010000594.1 GCA_903837255.1 uncultured Pirellula sp.
CCATCGTTTCGGGGCTGGCACCAGGCAGGTTCGCACTTACCGAGATCGTCGGAAACTCGACCTGCGGAAGGGGTGCTACCGGGAGCATGAAGTATCCGAGGATCCCTGCAAGGGTGATCGCCAGCGTCAGGAGCGTCGTGCCGACGGGCCTACGGATAAAGAACTCGGAGAAATTCGATCCGCTCCCGATCATGCACGGAACTCCTGAGAATCGAGCTGCCGCGAATGCGGTGGCTGCGAAGCCTGCGGCTGCGATCGCCTGGATGCCAACGCGTCAAACCACAGATAGATCACCGGAGTGGTATAGAGCGTCAGGGCTTGGCTGAAGATCAATCCGCCGATGATGCATATTCCGAGCGGTTGTCGAAGCTCCGAGCCGACTCCGCCACTAAAGGCCAGCGGCACGGCGCCTAGCAGGGCTGCCATGGTGGTCATGAGGATCGGCCGGAGTCGGAGCAAGCACGCATGGAAGATCGCATCCTCGGCGGTAAGACCCTGTTTGCGTTGGGCTTCGAGAGCAAAGTCGATCATCATGATCGCATTCTTTTTGACGATACCGATGAGCAAGATGATTCCGATCAACGCGATGACGCCCAGATCGAGTCTAAAGAGGATCAGGGCGACCAGCGCACCGACTCCAGCAGACGGCAGGGTCGAGAGGATGGTCAAGGGATGGACAAAGCTCTCGTAGAGGATTCCCAGGACGATGTAGACGGTGACAAGCGCAGCCAAGATCAGCAGGGGCGTGGTCGCAAGCGACCGTTGATAAGCCTCCGCGGAGCCTTGGAAAGCACGGACGATTCCGGCAGGCATTTGGATCTCGCGCACGGTCTGTTCGACCGCATCGACGGCTTGGCCGAGCGACACTCCATCGGCGACATTGAACGATACGGTCACGACCGGAAACTGGCCTTGATGGTTGATTGCAAGGGGCGTGTTTTGGTATTCGATTTTGGTCAGCGACTCTAGGGGAGCCGGGCGGCCCGTATTGGTTTTGACGTACAGGGACCCCACATCGCTGAGCGAATCTCGGAACTCTGGGGCTACCTCCAGCACGACTCGGTACTGATTGAGTTGCGTGAAGATCGTCGATACTTGGCGTTGTCCAAAAGCGTTGTAGAGAGCATCGTCGATGATCATCGGTGTGACACCGAGCCGCGATGCGGTGTCTCGATCGATCACGATCTTGGCTTCGCGGCCCAGGACCGATTGATCGCTAGCGACATCCTGGAGTTCTGGTCGCTCCTTGAGTTTCGAAACGAGTTTTGGAACCCATTCGGCGAGTTCCTTTGGATCGGGAGTTTCCAGAGAGTATTGATACTGAGTTCGGGAAACTCGGGACTCAACCGAGAGGTCTTGGACCGGCTGAAGGAATAATTGGATACCCGAGACGGCCATCGCTTTTTGCGAGAGCCTTGCCATCACCTGTTGGATCGATTCGTGTCGATCCTGGTGAGGTTTGAGATTGATTTGGATCCGTCCGTTGTTGAGAGTCAGATTGATGCTGTCGATACCGATGAAGCTTGCAATGCTTTCGACGGCTGGATCGGAGGCTAGAATGGCGTTGAGTTCGGATTGCTTGGATTGCATCCTGGCAAAAGAGCTGTCTTGATCGGTCTGGGTGATCCCGAGAATCACGCCGGTATCTTGGGTTGGAAAGAATCCTTTAGGGATCTGCACGTAGAGAAAAACAGTGGCGGCCAAGGTCGCCAGGAAGACCAACATCGTGAAACCTTGGTGCTTGAGGGTCCAGCGTAGGGTGCTCTCGTAGAATCGCAACAGCCAAATAAATAGCCAGCCTTGGGCGCCGTGACCGTGGCTTGTTCGGGCGTTCTTTGGGATGGTTTTCAAAAGCAGCGCGCACATCATCGGTGTGAGGGTCAAAGAGACGATCGCCGAAACGAAGATCGTAACGCTCAGGGTCACCGCAAATTCGCGAAAGAGCCGACCGATCACATCCCCCATAAACAGCAGCGGAATGAGCACCGCGACAAGCGAGACGCTCAGCGAGACGATCGTAAAACCGATCTCCGCCGCCCCCTTCAGAGCCGCCGTCCGCGGATCGATCCCGTCCTCGATGTAACGCATGATGTTTTCGATCATCACAATCGCGTCGTCGACGACAAACCCGGTCGAGATAGTCAGCGCCATGAGGGTCAAGTTATTGAGCGTATAACCCATCAGGTACATGATCCCAAACGTTCCGATGATCGACAGCGGGACCGCAGCGCTTGGGATCACCGTGGCTCGAATACTGTGCAGAAACGAATAGATGACCAGAATGACCAAGCCGATAGTCAGAAGCAGTTCATGCTGGACGCTTTCGACGGAAGCTCGGATGGTCGTGGTCCTGTCGGTCAGAACCTCTACCTTCAAATCCGCGGGGAGGGATTCCTGAAGCTGTGGCAACATGGCTTGGATCCGATCCACCACCTCGATGATGTTCGCCCCAGGTTGTCTTTGGATATTCAAAAGAACGCTCGGAGTGGTGTCTCTCCAAGCCGCCTGGCGGATGTTTTCGACATCGTCGATGACATTCGCTACTTCGGAAAGTTTCACTGGAGCATTATTGCGATAAGCGACGATCAACTCGCGGAATTGCTCGGCGGTGAAGAGTTGATCGTTGGCTCCGATAATGATCGATTGCTTGGGGCCATCAAAGCTCCCTTTGGCCTGATTGACGTTAGCAGCCATCAAGGCATTGCGCACATCGTCGAGCGTTAAACCCATTGCAGACAAACTCGTAGGATTGGCCTGCACCCGAATCGCAGGTTTTTGACCGCCAGTGACCGTGACTTGCCCAACCCCTTTGACCTGCGAGAGCTTCTGAGCCAAACGGGTATCGGCTAGATCCTGGAGCTTTGGCAGCGGGATGGTACTCGACGAAAGGGACAGTGTCAGAACCGGGGCATCGGCCGGATTGACCTTCGAGTAGATCGGTGGGTTGGGTAGTTCGCGAGGCAAGAAATTTCCTGCCACGTTGATCGAGGCTTGGACCTGCTGAACGGCGATATCGATGTTCAGGTCTAAGAGGAATCGGAGTGTGATCACCGAGCAACCTTGGGTGCTCGAACTGGTCATTTGCGATAAGCCTGGAATTTGACCGAACTGTTTTTCCAAGGGCGCGGTGACCGAGGAGACCATGACCTCGGGGCTGGCGCCAGGATAGAACGTGACGACTTGGATCGTTGGGAAGTCCACCTGAGGAAGTGCAGCGACGGGGAGTTGGCGATAAGCCACCCAGCCGCTGAGGATGATTGCAACCATCAAGAGGGCTGTTGCAATCGGCCGCATTATGAAGATCTTTGAGATATTCATCGCGGCTTGGGACCCGCTCCTGGCAGAGTGATTTTGCCTTTGGGCTGCAACTTATCTGTACCTTCGGTCACGACCCGATCACCCTTGGAAAGACCTTCGGAAATCACCGAGCGACCGGCTTCGGCAAATGCGACTTGGACCTTGGCCACATCGACCGATTCATTGTCGCTTTGGACGACGTAGACGTAGAGGAAATCCGCTCCGCGTTGGACTGCAGAGGAGGGAATTACGATCGCATCGGTCCATTGTTTAACCAAGAGCCGAATGTTGACAAACTGGTTGGGAAACAGCAGTCCCTCTTGGTTTTCAAAAACCGCTTTGAGCCGAAGTGTCCCGGTGGTCGAATCGACCTGATTGTCAATGGCTGTGAGGGTGCCCTGGGCAAGCTTGTTTTGAAAGGTTCGGTCAAAAGCAATCACTGGAACAGCGGAGTTTTCTATGAGCTGTTTTTGAACGCGCAGGATCTCGTCTTGCGGGATCGAGAAGACCACCGAAATCGGCTGCAACTGGGTGATCACTGCGATGCCATTGGGGTTGTTGGCTTGGATCATGTTCCCCCGGTCAACTTGACGCAGACCGACTCTACCGCTGATCGGTGCGGCGATATTGCAGTAGGCGACTTGGAGCTGGGCGTTGGCGACCAAGGCTCGATCGACATCGACCAAAGCAAAGGCCTGCTTGTAGACGGCTTGGAGTTCGTCCAGTTCTTGTTGGGAGAGGGTTCCCCCTGTAGGCAGGTTCTTGGACCTCTCGACGTTGAGGCGTGCCAACTCAAGGGCTGCCAAGTCTCTGTCGAGTTGGCCTTTGGCTTGGTTGAGTGCTGCGTCAAAGGTTCTTGAATCGATACGAGCAATGAGTTGTCCCTCCTGGACCATCTGGCCTTCTTGGAAGGCGACTTCGACGAGCTCTCCATCGACTCGGCTTTTTACCGTAACGTTGTTGAAAGCCGTGACGGTTCCAAGGCAGTTAATAAACTGGGGGATCGTGTCCTGTTTGGCTTCGGCAATCGAGACCAATGGGGGTCGGGGCTTGGGACGATTGGCCGCAGCGGGTCGAATCCAGCCTTCGAGGATCGGCTCCCATCGGCCTCGGGTCCAGTAGCCAAATCCAACCAAACTCGCCACCAAAAGGAATGACAGGAGTTTGTACCACCAAGGTTTAGTGTTTCTGGTAGCCTTGGACCGATTCGACTCGTTCGGTGCAACTACGCCGACCAATGGATCGCCGTCGTCGAGCTTGGGGGCAGTCGACATAAGTTCATTTGGGGGGGGATGGAGGGGATATGGAGGGGAGATGGGTTCGCAAACCAATCACCCGGATATATTGTAATCGACTAAAATCGCTCTTCCGTAACATGGGCGGATTCTATCCATGAAACCTGTAAGGATTCTAACTGATGTACCGATTTCCTCGATTGCAACTGCCCCATAACTTTGCAGCTGGCGGCATTTTTGTGGGCGAGCTTGAGACTGGCCCAATATCCCTGAAGGAAATGCAGCTGAGTCCGGCACAGTACATCGAAAGGATCCAATTTGCCCTGGAATTGGCGGGGATCGCAAGCGAGGTGACGTTGGGATTTTTTCGCACCCAAGCTTACCAAGTTGAAAGAAAGAGCGATCGATCGCCGGTTACGGCGGCCGACAAGGGGGCTGAGAAAGCCGTCCGCGAGGCGATCCAGCGGCGTTTTCCACAAGATAGCCTACTCGGAGAAGAGTTTGGATCGGTCCAGGGATTTAATGAATTCGAGTGGATCATCGATCCAATCGACGGCACCAAATCATTTATTTCTGGGGTACCTTTGTATTCGACGTTGGTTGGATTGACGTTTCGAGGCCAACCGCTTGTTGGGGTCATCGCGATCCCTGCGCTCGGAGAACTGGTCCTCGGGGCAGTCGGATGTGGAGCATGGTATGGTCAAAAGCCGGCCGATCAAGCTTGGGACGAGCCAGTGCTCTTGGAACCCTGTCGGGTATCGAGTGTCGAAACACTCGCCGACGGACTATTCTTAACTTCGCAGGTCGACAACTTTGATCGTCGTGGAGCCGAGGCAGCTTACAAGTCCCTTCAGGAGGCGGCTTATGTGAGCCGTTCGTGGGGGGATGGTTATGGTTATTTGCTGGTAGCCACTGGGAGGGCCGAGTTGATGGTCGACCCGATTGTCAATCCATGGGATGTCGCTGCGGTCGCCCCGGTGATCATCGAGGCAGGTGGCAAGTTCACCTCTTGGTCTGGTAAGGTCGACTTGCGCGCCGGCCACTGCTTTGCGAGCAATGGTTTGGTTCACGATTACGCCTTGAGTCTACTCGAGCCTTACGCGTAGTGTGCCATCGGCTTCGATCGCATTGCGAACGCCCCGGTTGGTTCGCAGAGTCGATTTTAGCCAAAGGGCAAAACTGGTGACAGGACACAACGGCGGCTTTGCAAAGAGCCGACCGAGAATCTGAAAAAATTCAGCGCGCCAAAATCGGGCGACGAATGCAACATCTCGGTAAAATCCGATCTGCACACACGGCGAGTCGATCTGGGAGAGAGTATATGGCGAGGGATTGTTGCTTATGGTTCCACTTGGGATCCGTCCGACGAATGATTTCGCATTCCTGAAGACCTTTGGTTCGCCTGAAAATAAGATCGCACTGATGAGCTTGCTCAATGCCATATTGGATCTGCCAGATCCAATTGTGGACGTGGTGATCGAGAATCCTTTCAATGCGAGGGATTTCATGGATGACAAGCTATCCGTCCTGGATATTCGGGCTTCGGACCAGCGAGGCTGGGTTTACGACATCGAGATGCAGGTGTCGGTTTATTCAGGGCTGATCCAACGTCTCGTCTATTATGGATGCGAGGTGTACACCGGTCAGCTTAGGTCCGGGGACGACTACTCGATACTCAAGCCGATCTACACGATTTGCCTCTTGGAAGGGAGGCTGTGGCAGAATTCGACCAAGGTGCATCATGCTTTTCGGTTTACGGACGTGGAATCAGGGCGAATGCTTGCAGAAACAATAGAAATTCACACTTTGGAGCTTGGGTGGTATAATCTATCGCAGAGCCGATTGGCGACTGCGAGCGTATTGGATCGATGGCTTTTTTGGTTGTTACATGCCCACGAGTACGATACCAAGACGCTTAGGGAGTTGTTTCCACAACCTGAATTTCTAAGAGCGACCAAGACGATTGATCGGATTGCAAGAAGAACGAAGGACAAAGTCATGTACGATGCCCGTGAAAAAAAGATACGCGACCAGCAATGGATCCTGAACGCATCCCGCAAGCAAGGCCTTGAGGAAGGACGCCAGGAAGGACGTCAGGAAGGACGTCAGGAAGGAC
>CAILTZ010000595.1 GCA_903837255.1 uncultured Pirellula sp.
GGGGCTCTCGGCAGCTTGGGTATTGTAAGCCGTTGCGAGTCCGGGTGTTACGCTTGATCCACTGGCCGATGCGATCCAGAACCTGGGTAAGCCTTCCGGAACAACCGCGATCCATCGGCGGGTCCAAGGGTCGATAGAGGTCACTAGCCGCTTGGCCCCGTCGGCTTGTTCAGGTTCGATTTTCGCGCAGAGTTTTTTGGTTCCATCGAATGCGATGGATTGCAATCGACCATCCTCGTCCAGAGTGGCCATCGCAATATCGCTAGGTGAGTATTCGCCCGTGGCGTTCAAGGAGGCTTGTGGGTACCACGCTCCTGCGGCGCTGACCAAGGGAGCCTCGAGTTCGATTTTCCAGTCGCGTCGCATGCCGTGAATCAGAAAAGGAAACGCAGTGATTTCAGGAATCTTTGCCGTCTGTTCTTTATCGATCGCTACGCGGTGCAGAGCGCCGATGAATCGGGATTGATTGTCGAGGTCTTGTTGAAGCTGGCGGCTCGCAAGGTCTTGTTGTCCTCGGAGTTTGCTAACAAGCTCTGGAATCGAAGCGATGAAATTGGGTTGGACCACATACTCGGCAACTTGAACACGTCGCGAACGATCCAAGAGGATCATCGCTGGTGCTTGGCTGATTTGAAATGCTCTAGAGAGGCTGCCATCTCGATCGACTGCCAATGGCAGATCGCAATTCCACGCTTTGAGGTTATCGATTAGCCCTTTATGATCTTGCGCATTGGCAACCAAAATGATGTTGCATGATGGGGTGAGCTCTTTTTCTAGCAGCACTCGTCGTACGTTCATCAGATCTTCGACCAGCAGGCGCGAGTCGAATTGATCAGAAATCCAAACCAGCACATTCCAGGGCTTTTTGGGTTCGGCAGTATCGAGCAGGATTGAGTCGTTCGCATCCTTGAAGTCGATCGGCTCGATGACCTGCCCAAGAATAGGGGACGAAGCGATCGGCGGCGGGGGAGTCCATCGCGCAACATGAAGCTCTTGTGCATCGCTGGGTAGGCTCCAAGTGCTCCAGTCGATCGGATCCTCTGCCCGAGCTCCTAGAAGCTCCATAGCGCAGGAGATTCCGACAAGTTGATCGGTCGGTGTATTTGGATAATAGAACCGAGCTGGCAGTTCAATTTTTCGTAAAAGCTTGGACTTTGGATCAATCCATAACACCCAGCGCAGAGTCTGACCTTGAAGTGTTTTTTCGATGGCGACTCGTTGGCATTGCACCTCATCAAATACCAAGGGTTCGAGCAACGAGGGGACGGAGTCGCTACTGGCAAGATTTTCTGACAAGTCGCTCGAAAGCAACAGCTCCAATTGAAAAGGTTTGGACATGGGATCCAATAGCAAGCCGCCCATGGTGTTGTCGGCGATCCAATCCAAGTCGATCCTTGGAGGTAACGGTCGCACAAGTCGCTGGTTGGGAAAAGGGTTGATGGCCCCGAGGCTTTGAGCTTCCCAGGTAGTGCTGGTCCAGTTGCCTTGCAACGACCCTGTTCTGAGGCCGAGTCGATTGGGCCTCTCCCAGGCCACTTGCATCGGCAGTGTTAAAGTCGATGCGCCTTGGATCACCAGTTGCCCGCGGTCTTGGTAACGCTCCAGGGAACGATAGGTCTTGAGGCAGTCGGCCAAGAGACTTCGAACCGTGGCCACCGACGATGGGTCTTGTTCTGCAGTGGGACTGTTCGCCGGGTTAGAGTTCTCCGCGGGAGCTTGGGAGGTGACGGATTCTACGGCTGCCTGGGTTTTGGATACTTCGTTTTTTGCGGTCGAGGAGGATTCGCGTTGGCATCCAGGAAGACCGACGACCGAAGCGATTCCTAAAGCGATTCCTACAGGGCGGAAAAGTCGCCGATTTAGGCCGTGAAGAGTCGGAAACACATCCGCCATAGAAAACTCAGGAGATTGGGAGGTTTGGTTGAGGATTTAGGGATTATACGAAAGGTGCCCGGATTCGGTGCGCGGCTTTGCAAGTCCTGCCGGTACTTCAGGGCCCATGGTTGGAAAAATAGGCAATTCTCCTGGGGATTTGTCAAACGGATGCCGATGGAAACCATGAGGTGATGGCCTGCGCGCGGACTTGTCAAGTCCTTGGGGGGGATTCTCAAGGATGGGGCTGGAGTCATCACCCTATGATCCATCCTCCAAGCGTTCCAAGTTATCTTGGAACTAGGACCATCGATGCAACCGATTTTCTACGTCGGGACTTACTCGAAGCTTTGGCGACGATTCAGCTTCGTTGCTGTGGTCCTAGCCATCGCGTTGTGCAACATCGCGACAAGCCAGACTAGTTGGGCCCAGCAGTCGCCTGTGCAGCAGAACGCTTTGCAGCACACCAAGGCCATCAGGGAGTTTGAAGAGGGATCCAGCAGTCGCGAGACGCGTGCGGCGGCGATCCGCAGTTTGCCCATCCAGCAACTTACTCCAGAAGCCGCACAGCGAATCCGTTCGGTGATCGACGACGTGAGTTACTTTCGTCGTATGCCTGCGCAAACCGTCGAGAGCGATCCGGATATGTTTCGCTTCTTGGTCCGGCATCCAGAGGTCGTCGTCAACATTTGGGATTTGATGGGGATCACCAAAGTCGCCCTGAGCCGGACCGGTGAGTATCAATTGGTCGGAAACGATGGAGCTGGAACGTCTTGCAAGCTGGATCTGGTTTATGGTAGCGACACGCTTCATATCTACCACTCCGACGGGCAGTACGAAGGTAGCCTATGGCCGCGAGAGCTTCGCGGCCGATGCGTGGTAGCTTTGTACAACCGCCCTGTGAAACTGCCCGATGGCCGTCCAGGCATGGTGGCTTGGATGGATGCTTTCATGAGTCTTGAGAACGCCGGTGCCGATTTGGTGATCAAAACTCTAGGTCCATTGGTAGCAAAAACTGCGGACCAAAACTTTACCGAGTGCGCTAACTTCTTGTCTCAAATCTCGCAAACCGCACGGGTCAACCCGCAAGGTCTCCAGCAGGTCGCTTCGCGTCTGAACAAGCTCACACCCGACGTGCGATCCGAGTTCATGAAGACCAGCGCCTTGGTCTCGATGCGTTCCTCACAGCCGATGAATGCTCAGCAAGCCGTCACTCAAGGTATCGCGACATCTACCCGCAGGCTTGTCCAAAAACGAAGTCCTCCGGGTGAGAGTTCTGATCCCGAGGAAGCTCTCGGCAACCTTGGCGAAACCGAATCTCCGACGATCCGTATGCTTACGAGCGAAGGTGCCTTCGATCCGCCCAACTGAGTTCGGATCTTGCTAGCAAGAACTCAGGCTCCGATGAAATTGCCTTCATCGTCGTAGCGTACCAATGCAAAGTAGAGGAAAATCACCACCAGCATGGGGACTGCTGCCAGGAAGACCTTACTTACCAGCAGGATCAGTCCCAGTAGGATGGCTAAGAACACAGTCCATAGCCATCCTGTGTCCTTCCAAAAAGCTCTGAATCGTTTCATTGATTTTAGGGTTTCGCGTGTGTTACGGTCAAACTAGTTTCGATCGACCTCAAGCGTTACTTGGACATTTCTCGTGCTGTTTTGTGCAAACCCGCAGTGTTTCCGAAACGCAAGGCTCCCGGGAGAAGGTTTGCATCCTTGATCGATGTGACTTGAGAAAAGTCAAACGCGGGCTCTGGTACGGGGACTTTGAGCATCCCAGGGCGAAGCACAGCCGCCGCATCGAGCATCGTTCCCATTGGGCCTTCTGCTAGCCAATCCCCATTAATCACCCCCTCGCTGGGTTTAGCGTCGATCAGAGCCAGCAGAACTGCGACCTTCCGTAAATAGAGGCTTGGGTTGTATCCGTAGGTGAAACAAGCCGCCGGCCTTGGGTTTTTAACAAGCGATTGCTCCGAAGCTCCTAAGTTCACGCCCCAGGCGTCGTCGATGGCTAAAATGACTTCGTCCTTGGGAATGTCCGATGATTTCAGATCGCTGACCAATCGGATTTTGGTGCCGAGTATCCCCAGTGGA
>CAILTZ010000596.1 GCA_903837255.1 uncultured Pirellula sp.
GGGATGAAGGGCTCGATCCATCCCCCGCGGCATGCGTTCGACTGCAATCGACATCCCCAAAAAGGGATTGTAAGGATTGACGCTTCGCAAGGATCCGATCTTCTGCATGTGATCCGAACCACCTCCAACGACAACTCCGGCGCTGGCCAGACTGCGGTAGGGTTGAAAATAGGCAGTGCGCTCCTGACCAAACTGTTTCAACAGGGTCTTTCCATCGAGCAGCAACCAAGCTGGTTGCAAGTCGGCCACAATTCCCACCTTGGACATCCGCTCGATGGCTTCGGCGCTCATGAAGTTGCAGTGGGTGATGCAAGGCCGCTTGTCACGGACCTGAAAGTCCTTGTTCGAGATCCTCTCGTAAGCGTCGATCAGGGCATGCACCGCACCGTCGCCGACAGAATGGGCCGTGAATTGCAAATCGTTTTCCAACGCGAGCTTGGCCATCTGATAAAGTTTGCTCGGCTCGACGTATAGCAGACCGCGGTACTGTGGATCCGTGATCGAGTAGATGGTGCTCAACCCCCATGGCTCCCGCATGTAGGCGCTACCGGTAAGCATCCCGCCATCGAGAAAGATTTTCACGCCACGAAGCCAGATTCGGTTATCGTAGGCATGCCTCGGATGCTCTGCGGCTTTGTGGATCGTTTTCTCGATCTCCTCCATGGACGCTTGGGCATTGACCGAATAAGACAGAAAGACGCGGCAGGTCAGCGCATCGCGTTCGAGCAAGGATTCATAGAGGCGTATTGCGTCGTCGGTGGCCAATCGATCGCAGATGCTCGTCAGGCCGACGCTGTTGTAATCGCGAAGAAGAAGTTCAAGACGTGCGGATCGCTCTTGATCACTGGGCTTGGTTTTCGGATCGGTCCATTTGACCAAACGCGTGCAACTGCGGAGGATCCCGTTGGGCTCGTTGGTCTGCGGATCGCGCTCGATGTAACCCGGTTCCCCATCGGTGATGGCAAAGTCTTTGCCGATCCCACTGAGCTCAAGCGCAAGAGAATTCAACGCTCCATCCGGGCCGGTACGGAAAAAGACTGGATGCTCAGGAGCGACCTTGTCCAATTCATACCTCGTTGGAAACCGTTGGTCTTTCAAGCGGGTCACAAAAACTTGGCTGACTGAAATCCACTTCCCAGGCTCGAGCTCCTTGGCCCTTGTACGGATGTAAGCGAGCACATCATCGATTGTTTCCATCTCAGGGATCGGGTGATCCCACTCATACAAGGCTGCGTCCGGAGCGTGGACATGCGAGTCGATCAAACCGGGCAGGACCATCCGACCCTGCAAATCCTTGAGCACGGTATTCGAAGTAGCGAATTTGCGCAAAGAAGCATCATCGCCGACGGCAACGATCCGATCTTTATGAACCGCGAAAGCTTGGGCTATCTCCGAGTTCTGATTGACCGTTACGATTCTGCCGTTGAAGTAGATCGTGTCGACCGGGGTAGCGTCTTGGGCGCGGGCGACCGAGGCCAGCGTCCATGCAATTGTCCATGCAAGCCTCAGCGCGATGGTTCGCTCAATGGACGAGTGTGTGCGACGGATGATTTCCATGGTTGGTTCTAGGTGAAGAAGGATTGGTGTGAATCGGTCATCATCGTACACCAAAGAGAAGGGCTTAGCGTTTGAGGTAGTACATGCGTCCGTCTTCGGCGCCTCCTAGGAAATCTCGCACTCCGTCGGAGTCTAGGTCGATGGTGGTGGGGCTCACATCGTGGCCTTCGATATTTTTATCGGCCAGCGAACCTGAGTACTCGAATCTCCATTTTTTATCAGAGCCAGAGGGAACAGGGGGCGACTGGAGCATCAGGTCGGCATTTTTCGAGTTTAGTAGCCAATCGAAGTTTCCGTCGGAGTTCCAATCGCAAACCGCCAGTTTACGTCGCCCCGATCCGCCAGCTGATTTTGGGTTGAGTCGCAGCGGATCGCATTTCGCGTCAAGAAACGCTCGGCGAGGAGATTTGAGCGTGAGGGCTCCGTCCTTGTTCTCGCGCTCGAAATACGCCAGGTATCCTTCGGTATCGAGCATCGCCAAATCCTGAAGGCCATCTCGGTTAAAGTCGTAGACGACCGGTGTGGTTCGCCATTGGGTGAGCAGCTCGTTGCCCTGGGGTTTGAGCCAACCCCAGGCCAGTTCTGGTTGGGTGTGGTCCCAATCCACCTCGATGGCTTGGGGGGCAGCGAGGTTGGGGGCACCTTTTTGGCCGACGTTTTGCAGCCAAACAACACGGCCAAGGATGCTATTGAGGACGATGTCTTTAAGGCCATCGTGGTCCCAATCCGCGACGCTCAAGGTGGTGTATCCCCATTTGGCTTCCGCTGGGCCTTGGATGCTGCCGTTGGGACCGGCCATCACTCGGAAAACCTGGTGGTTGGCCAAGAGTTTTTTCGGGCGATCCCACTTAGGGTATGCCACGCCGGGCCCACTGAGGTTTTCAAAAAACTCGATATAACCGGCAGTGTTCCCCGACACAATGTCTTCGTCTCCATCTTCATCCCAATCGACACCGACGGGAGATGCCAACGCACCGCACTTGAGGGTGTCGGCCGCTTGCTGAAAATACTTGGGCGGTTCAAAGATCGGCGATTGATCGGCGGAGAGTTTGCCGCTGTTTTTCACGAAGGCGACGCGTCCGTCTTCGTCCCCGACGATCAGATCGGCTAGTCCATCTTTATCCCAGTCGAACGCCACTGGAACGATCATCTGGAGATCCATCCTCAGAGCTTCACCGAGCGTATTTATGAC
>CAILTZ010000597.1 GCA_903837255.1 uncultured Pirellula sp.
GGCCGAGTCGCTCGAGCATTACACCTCATCGCAGTTGCGTGAGAGTTTAGGGCAGGTCACCGGGGGGCCGACGGTCGACCCGCACGGCAAAGAGATCCCCCCCGAAACCCCTTGAGCACATCGATCATGTTTGTTCGTATCTACGGTGAAATTGGCCAAGCGATCGCACAAAGTTTTGAAGGATTCATCGAGGGGGTCAGTGCCTGGGATGGGATGTATGCTGAGCTCGATGGATCCTTTGTTTGGGTTTTCCAGGAGGAAAATCGGCGATATCAGCTCGATGGGATGGTTTATGACCGTTCGGGGGTGATCGAGTATGTCGAGCTCAAAGGGCGAGCGACCAAGGATTCCTGGGGGAGGATTTGCAATCTTTTGATTGCGGATTTTCAACGAACGAGCCCAGATGCCTTTGTGCAGCACTTGCGGGTACACGACATCGAGCAACAATGTTGGCGTAGCGCTTGCGATTCGGCCCTGTTTTGAGGTTCGATCTAGCTAGCCAGCGGCTTGACGATCTTCCGTCGGGTTGGAATGCCTATTTGTTGAGAGCCATTTGAATCTATGACTATTCGCACGCGATTCGCACCTAGTCCGACCGGTTACCTTCATATCGGCGGTGTGCGTACAGCCCTGTTCAATTACTTATTGGCCAAACAAGCAGGTGGGGAGTTTTTGCTACGGATTGACGACACCGACCAGCAGCGGAACGTCGAGGCTGCGTTAAGACCGATCCTCGATGGATTTCGCTGGTTGGGTTTGGAGTGGGACGAGGGCCCCGAGTGCGGAGGGCCATATGCTCCTTACTTCCAATCGCAACGTTCAGAGCAGTACCAGCAGGCGGCAGAAAAGCTTCTTGCCAGCGGGCATGCTTACAAGGACTACGCCAAGACCGAGGAATTGGCGGAGTTGAAAGCTCAGGCTGAAAAGGACGGGAAGGCGTTTATCTACGATCGGCGATTCATGGCCGATACGCCCGAGCAGCAGCGGCGCTACGAGGCCGAAGGGCGAGCGCCAGTGGTGCGATTGAAGATGCCTCGGAGTGGGCAATGCGAATTCCATGATTTGATTCGGGGCGATTGTTCCATTGAGTGGGCTGATGAGCAGGACCATGTGGTTCAGCGGGCCGATGGGACCTGTTTGTACCACTTGGCAAGTGTCGTAGACGACTATGACTTTCGCATCACGCATGTGGTCCGAGCTGTTGAGCATTTACCAAACACTCCGCGGCAGATTTTCATCGCACAGAGCTTGGGCTATCCGCTTCCGATCTACGCCCACCTGCCCTATGTGGCCGAGCCGGGTGGAACGGCCAAGCTCAGCAAGCGAAAGCTTGACAAGTATCTCAAGCAGAAAGACTTTGCGATGCTTTCTCAGCTTGGGGAGACCGTGGCGAGGAAGGCTCGATTGCAAACGGCGCCAGAGACTTTTAATCCAGTGGTGGTCGATTTTTATCGCGAGACAGGTTTTTTGCCCGGGGCGATTTTGAATTACCTGTTGCTACTGGGATGGTCTTTGGACGACAGCACCGAGGATTTCACGCTCGAGGATGCGATCAAGCATTTTTCGCTCGAGCGAGTCAACAAGGCCCCTGCGTCGTTTGATCCTCAGAAACTTTTGGCGTTTCAGGCTCGATGGATGAACAAGCTCGACACGAAGAAAAAGGTGGCCATGGTTTTGCCCTATTTGCAAGAGGCGGGTTTGGTTTCCGACGATCCTCTTGCCTGCACGATCTCCGAGCAGCTTGACAAAGTCGTCACTGCGGCGGGCGATCGCATCAAGGTGGCTGGAGATATTCTGCAGTTCGATGAGTTTTTCGTTTCTGATGAGCAACTCAGTTACGAC
>CAILTZ010000598.1 GCA_903837255.1 uncultured Pirellula sp.
AGACGTCAAGTTGGCGCGTTTGGTCATCGTCGTTTCTCCTTGCCAGTATTGTATTGCAAAGTGCAATACTGGCAAGACATCCAGAACCGCACACGCTCCTCTCTAATCGCAACACTCTTGATTGGAAACCTGGGGACTGGCCCAGAAGAAAAAGCAGGTAACCACAGAGGCACAGAGGCACAGAGGCACAGAGGCACAGAGGCACAGAGGCACAGAGATCACAGAGTGAAATGCTCTGGCTCCCTCTGTGTCTCTGCGCCTCTGTGGTTCATCCTCTTCCGTGGTTCAGTCTCTTTGCGACGGTAAGACAAAACGTTAAGGCACTTCGTTGACCGTGTAGAAAGCATTCCGGTGCAGCAGATCCTCTCCGTCGACACAACGTAGCTGCGCAAGATCGAGCTCGTAGACAAATCCCCGCTCGAGTTTCTCGAGCGTGATGATCGCCGAGAGTCCGTCTTCGGCCAGCACGACCGACTTTACCTCTGGTTTCTGCTGCTCGATCTCCGGCCCCCCATAACCAGCATGGTAAGGATGCGTGAAGGCACTGATCGAATAACATGCGGATGAACCGCCCGTGATCGGTTCAACCGGTTTGGTGAAGGTGACTTTGAATCCACTGGGCTCAATCGTGATGCGCTGGATCTCAAAAGGCATTTTGCCACTCCATTCAAGGCGCTCGAGGGCAAAGGGCTTGATGCCTCGCACGGGCCAGCCTCGGTTGGTCCCGCCGCATAGCAAATTGCCCCCAGGGGTGAACTCTACATTGAGAATTCCCGTCGAAAGCCCCTCGCGGAATGGATAACAAGCACCCTGCCAAACGCCGTTGACCTGCTCGGTCGTAGCCCGCATCAGGATCGACTGTGTATAGTCGCCGAGGAACAGTTGATTCTCGAAAGGACCAAACTTGCCCTGCGTCCGATCCACATTGAACGCACTAATCGATCGTCCCATTCGTATGTAAGGAAATATCACTGCATAGGGCACCAACTGCTTGACCCGGCTTTTCTCCGTGACAATACGAGTGCCCGAATTAGGCACCTCGGGCACAGGCCCTAGCTCGGGCGAATAGGGATACCAGTTGAAGCTTGCCGGATGACCCTGAAAGCTACCCGGTGACACGGCTTTCAAACTGCAGGAACAGTTCCATGGCCCCTGGCTCTCGATATAGAACAGCGAGCCATGCTCGTCGAACCCAATGCCACCCGGACTGCGCAGACCGCTGGCAAAAGCAGTCGTTTTACCATCCGGAGCGACCTTCATGATGAAGCCACGATTCCAAGCATGGGAGTAGTAAGACGCGGACAATCCGAGCGCTACGAATTGATTGCCTTGCGCATCGAGCTTCGATCCGAATGCGTACTCGTGGTAATTGGCATATCCCCAAGCATCCGAGATGGTCTCAAACCGGTCGGCAACGCCATCGCCATTGGAGTCGCTCACACGCGTCAATTCGCAGCTCTGGGTTACTCGGAATGCATCGTCCTTCCATACCAATCCAAAGATCTCGTCGAGCCCCGATGCGAAGCGGTGAAACGACGGTGTAGGCTTTTGAGCATCGATGCCATCGATCAAAAAAATCTCGCCATGCCTGGTGCCGACGGCGACTTGTCCATCGGGTAGCACGGCGAATGCACCGGCCTCGATGACCGTGTCCTTGGGCAATGGAATGTTCACGATCGGATAGAACTCACGCTCGCGCTCCTCGGTCCCCCATCGCTTGCCAACGTCCTCTGCATGGACAATCCCTACAGCAACAACGGCAATCGTGATCAGACTGCAGAGCAAACCAAGAAAACAATTACTTGAGCGGTTCATACACAAGCTCCAAAGTGGATTTGCCTTGAGGAATCTCCAAACGCAGCAACAATTCGGATTGCTTCGGCTCGTCGGACAATACTCTCAATTTCACATCGATCGCGGGAATGTCGGGAACGCTTAGTCGCAAGCGACCACTGCGGAAGACTTGATCGGACTCGCGAAGCACATCTCCGACCAGCGCGCGGAACCAGAGCATCTGCGGCTCGGGGGAGTCAAACTGCAAGACCCGCTTGAGTCTTCGCTGCGGCGCATCGCCGACTGCGACCGTGCGATCTTCGATCTCGATCCTGCCGCTGCGGTACTGGAACGTCGGGATTGAAGACTCGCCTAGATAGTAGCCGCGAAACTGATAGCCGAGATTCTTTGGATAGAGCGGATCGGGATTGGCAGGAGCCTCTTTGGTCATCACCGGTAACAACGGCCAAGCTGTATTCTCATCGGCTAGAGAAACAAACGAGACGTCTTGGGCGAGCGCGATCGGCTCGCTGGCCGGATTGAAATCGCCGGAACCCTGACCGCTCCAATTGACTCCAATGAAGTTTCCTTGCCAAATCGCCGACAGAGTGCCTGTCTCTGCGTTGAAGGCATAGCTGAGTTTCTCCGGTAAGCCCACCGCGATCCCTCGGAAGCCAGCGACACGACTGCGTCCTCGATGAACCACGGCCTGGTCGCCAACCTCGATCCTGGTACTGACGGCTCGAACGCCCGATGGGTCGGCGGCCGAAGTGCCCAGCGAGAGGTAATACCAAATGGCCTCGATCTGTCGATCCGAGTCACCCTCCAAAATCGACTTGAATGCAGAAACACCATCAGGCCAAGCCGACGGCATGACGGTTCGAGGGCGAAAGGCTCCAGGATTTCGCAGATAGCGATTGAACCACTCTGGCTCGAGTCGCTCGTAGCTCGTCAGTAGCTCGATCCCCTGATTCACGTTGGCCGCTTTGGAGTTGAATCGATGGCAAGCAACGCAATTGGCCCCCTTGTCGCCGAGCAGTTCTCGGCCCGCGGCGCGCACGAGTTTCTCTTGCTCTCGCTCTTTTTCGTTGCGACCCTCCGTACTTGGGATGTTCATTTCTGGGCCGCTGAACACATCCAGCCGACGGAACAGTCCAGGTAGATGCTCTAGGTTCTTCGCGCCATACTGTGGCATTCGAGTCACCATGTAGTTACGAACGCTTTCACCGTCGAAGAGCACTTTCTTCATCCAAGTCGGCTTGAGCTTGGCCCCCATATGCGTCAGCGGAGGCGGGATGCGACCGTCGTCGCCTAGGTTCAATTCACTCCCTTGAAAGAAAGCATTGTGGGCGTCATGCACACCCCCATACTCATCGCGAACATGGCACGCCACGCATCGAAAGGCTGTCAATGTTTTCGCCAACGCGTCTTTGTCCGAGTCAACAGCCGTCTCTCCTGCGATCGCTGCGGCAATGGCCGCACGCTGATTCTCTTCGAGAGCAAATCGCGGGCTGCGAACATTCGCAAGTTCGGAGGAAGGGATGGACAAGCAGCCGCGAGTCAGATCGGCTCCCTTGAGCGACCCAGCGGGCCGGGCCGCTGAGATGCCTTCAAGTGCATGGCCCTCAAGTGCATGGCAAGCTGCACAATTCAACGCTTGAAAGTACGTCTTCCCGGCCTCAACCAACGCCGCATCAGGAACCAATGGCTCGAAGGCCGGTGCTTGCTCGTCGATAAGATATCCTGCGATTGCGAGCGATTCGGTCCTTGTCAGCTTCATGTCAGGCATACGACCTGAACTTCGAACTTTCAGAGGTTGAAATAGAAATTCAGCAAGCGATCTCACGGCGTACTTCGCCGCAACGTGCTCGAGCGCCATAGCGATGGGCTTGGTCGACTCTTGCTCGCTGTCTTCGTCCTCTTGGTTTTGATTGGGGCTGTTCTGCAGGTCCGAAAGAGCTTCCTTGGGTCCATGGCAAGCGACGCATCCAATCGAATGGTACAACTCCTTACCTAGCTTGCGATCGATCGACTCGGTAGGTTCCGCTGGAACACCGGCACTCGAGAGCGAGACCAAGAAGTGAGTGAGCGACTCGGCAATGGTTTTCCGCTCGGATTCCGATCGTGATGCCAACAAGTCCGGCATCGTTGTGCCTGGATGCGCCGTCAGCGGTGACGCAAGGAATCGCCGCAAGTACTCTGGCGAAATCCGCGTCCCGACTTGTGCTAACTCCGGAGCCGTCTTGTCCGCAACGGACATCGCTTCAACGCCGGTATGGCATGCTGAGCATCGCAGTTCCGCTATCAGGACGCTGCCGGCTTGGATCTGCGTCAGAGGATGATGCCCTGATATCGCCGGATCGCCTGCAAGAGCATAGGGGGTGGCAATCAGGATTGCGATCAACAAGTAGATTCTATTCATGGTTGCTTCGATTGTAAGCAAACTCCTAGTCTTCTGCCATCCAAGCAGATGTTATCGATAGAAGGAAATCGGGCGCGGCTTGACACCGAGTTCGTCGTAGTTGAAACCGCTTTCAAGAGGCTCATAGCTCCCGACGATCTCCACACTGCGGCTAGCGGAGATCGATTCTTCCATCCCGATGCACCAATAGGCAGAGTTGATCACGAGTCGGCGTAGGCCAGTGCTTTTCAGGTCGATCCCGCTGCCCATCGTGCAATGAAAGACCCTGGTTGTTTTGCCGTCGCTGGTCTGCCAAGGCTTGATCCACGCAACCGGCAGTGGCTCGAGCTTGTCATTGGGCAAGTCATCCGGCTTGCGGCCCATCAAGGGTTGGCCCCATACAAGCGCGGTGCATTCAACCGGGAGGCTGGTATCTTCTTTGTAGGTGCGATAGACATCCGAGTCCCCCCAGATATCCGTGACGCCAGTGAGGATCGGATGCTGCGCGTGCTCTTTGTCGAAAAAGCCACGCGTCGAGTCAGCGTGCCATCGTCCATGGTGATTCATGAAGGATCCGCCAAGGATGTCCTCGCCCCACCGGACTTGTTTGCCATTAATTTTATAAGGGAGTGGACCGCGAAAGCCGTGATTGGCCGTGCGCAGCGCGATCAAGGGTTTGCCTGAATCGATGTAATCGACGATCTGCTGCTGCTCAGTCGGCGGCAGAGTCAGCAGACGCGTGAAGAAAATCACGAGGTCTGCCGATGCAAGATGCTCTAGGCCGGGAATATGATGCTCCTTGAATTCAGCTTCCTTTCCCTTCTCGGGATAGACCGGCATCGTCGGGTCTACTTCACCGCGCGCGTTGACCCCAAAGAGTACGGTGCAATCGAAGCCATGATGCTGGCTGAGAATTTTCGCCAGCATCGGCATCGATTGCTCGCTGCGATACTCTTGTTCCGCCGAAATCAGCACGATACGCTTGCCCTTGCCCGGTCCATCCCCGCCTGGATACGTTAGCCATGAAGTATTGTGCGGTTCGCCGGGGGCAGGTTCATCACCCAAGCCTTGGTTCAAAAAGATCGTGTTGGTAGCTTCGCTACGGGCTTGAACGATATCCTTTTTGCCGTCCGAATTGAGATCGCCAACAGCAATCCCATAGACGGCTCCTTTGCCATCGCCAAGCGAGAGTTCCTCGAATCGCAACCCCGCTCCATCATTCAAAAAAATTCTGCTACCACCGTTGGAGTACCCAACGATCACGTCGAGTTGATGGTCCTGGTTCATGTCGTCTACCGCAATGGCATAGGCCACCCGTTTTGGATCTCCTAGTGCGATCGACTTGGGAAAGTTCCCCTTGCCGTCATTCATCAAGACCGTCGTTCCGAGTTGATCATCACCGACGATCAAGTCGATGGCCCCGTCTCGATTAAGATCACCTGCAGCGCAAGCGCGTGTCGAGGTAACCTCGGGGCCAAAGGTGGCTGTGTTGCTCAAACTCATCGTCTGGTCATTGAACAAAATCCGACTCACCCCCTTGTCCCGATGGGGAACAGCAAGGTCCGGCAAACCATCGCCATTGAAATCGGCCGCTACGATCGTCGTCGCCGACTCCGTGGGTAGGGTGTTCCAGTGCTCCTTGTTGAAATCACCTTTGCCGTCATTGAGGATGATATAGCTGGGACTCTTTCGATTGGCGACGACAAGGTCGAGATGATGGTCTCGGTTCATATCAACCAACACGATGTTACGCGTGTTCCATGAGGGATCGCCCCAGGGTCCCGCGAGACTAAAATTCCCCTTGCCATCGTTCCGATAAGCTCTCTTTTCGTCGGGGTTGTCATTGCTGACGACCATGTCCAAGTCTCCATCGCCATCGATATCCCCCAATGCAGCCGCATAGCTTCGGTCTGGTTCGGCTCCAACGTTTTTTGCGTCGAAATTTCCCTGACCGTCATTGAAAAAAATCCGATTGTGGAGCGGCCAGTGCCGTCCCTTGGCCAGGACAATGTCGAGGTCACCGTCGCCATCGAGGTCCCCGATGCTGGCATTGGCAGATGTCTCTGCAGACGCTTCGAGGTCGACCTGTTTGAAAGATATACCCTTCGCAAGCGGCTCCTTCTTCATTGGACTCGTCGAGGAGGAATCCGCCGCAGGGATCTGCTCGATGCAATAAAGCTTGTTCCAACTCCGCACAAAGAGTTGGTTGTCCACGGCGACCGGCGATGCATCGATCACATCCTCCAAGTCATTCGTTGCAACCACTTCTAAGGTTTCGTTGTCTTTCACGACCACGATGGTTCCTTCGCGACTCGTGAAATAGAAATGGCCGTTGGCTAGGACAGGCGATGCATACATGGTGCGGATTCCTGGCAGCCGCATTCGTTCCAGGAGCGAGCTGCCGTTTCTCGCATCGATGCAACTGAGCAGATTGGTGTTGCCCGCCGTGTATAGCAGTCGTGTATTGCTCAGAATGGGTGAGGGTACATACGGCGTTGACTGGTTGACCCTCCAACCAATCGTCTCGCTTGTGGTTACGTCACCTCGGGAGTTAAGTGGGATCGAACAAGCCAGCGCACCGCGATAACCACTTGTGCAAATGACCGAATCACGAAACCGGACCGGTGAAGGAATCGCATTGACCGTTTGGCCCCCACACTCCCACAGTACGGTTCCATCGTTGGCATCATAGCTCTTGACCGACCCGGTACCATTGACGATGACTTGTTGCTTTCCCTCATAGGTTGTGACAAAAGGGGTGTTCCAAGAGGTAACCTCACTCGCGCGATCCACCTTCCAACGGAAGTCCCCAGTGAGCTTGTCAACGGCGGCAATAAAGGATCCCTCCTCTTGATCGCAATTGATGATCAGCGAATCCTCGGTCAGAGTTGGCGTGATGGCTTCTCCCCAACCGTTTCGTGTTCGCATAGCACCTAGATCGATCTTCCAAATCAACTCACCATCGAGCGAGTAGCAGAAGGTTCCTCGAGATCCGAATGAAAAGTAAAGTCG
>CAILTZ010000599.1 GCA_903837255.1 uncultured Pirellula sp.
ACGAATGCGGCTCGGAATACGCCACTGGTATACGGAGCTCGGCGAAGGCCAGTCCCGGTGGTCATGAACGGACCGCCATAAAAGTTTGCGGTATCAGCTTCAGCGACGACAACGGTTCCCGACGTACCGTCGGTGATGTCTCGCATTTGGTTGGCACGCGAAGGTGCAAACAGGCCGGACATGTCACCGTTGTTGACAAACCCTAAACTGCCCCAAGGCGCCCAGTTGCCAACAGCCGCATCTGGCCACCAGTGGAAGCCTTGGCTACCGGCGTAGCTCGTTGGAGCGATGTTGTGCTGCGCGAAAACTTTTTCGACACTGGAATCCGATGGGCACAGCAGTGTTGCTACTCGTGAGCTCACGATGGGTTGTCCCCAAACGCGAAGTTGATAGTTCGTGCCCGAAGAGATCGTTGTACCTTCCATTTGAGGAAGGATCGCGGCGAGCCAAGTGTGGTGGTATGCGTGGAACTGTTGGCGTCCACGTGACGAACCGTAGTTGACCGACATCGGAAAACGCTTGTAAGCGCTTTCGTAGTTCTGAAGTGCCAGCGCGATTTGTCGAATGTTGCTACCGCAAGACATCCGACGTGCTGCTTCACGAGCAGCTTGGACCGCCGGCAGTAACAACCCGACCAATATGCCAATGATGGCGATCACCACAAGCAACTCCACGAGAGTGAAGCCCCGGCGACCTGACTTTTGACCTTTAACCATTACACAAACCTTTAAGAAAAGATGAAAACTAGACTGAATACCTTCGCGATACCGTCGCGCCCCACCAGACCGCCGTGCTATCCAACAAAACAATAACGCTTTGTTTAACCCTACATCGGTCTAATGCGCTTTTCCGCCCCATGTATACTCTACAACGTGGCTTTATGACGCGTCAACCGTTCCAGGGGGGTTGTCACCATTTATTTCCAGGTTTTAACCTTTCAGCCCCTTGTCAAGTTGAATTAAAAAAGGTAATCGCCGGGTTGGTACTCAGCCCGTTGTTCGATTCGGGTGGTACACTAAGCGGATGTCCAAGTCTTCTTTTGCAGTCTCGAAAACAGGGTCCTTGTTGGGCTGGCAAAGGCTTCGCTTAGCCTTGTTGCTCGGCTTTTTGGCAGTTCTTTCGCTCTACGCTTGGCGGACTTGGCAATTCAACAGATCGATCCAAACAGCGCACAAGCAATTGCAGCTGGAAGAAAATTGCAGAGCGATAGAGACGCTCCAAGAGAACAAAAGCCGTTTTGGTGACAGCGCCCAGGTGAGACTGCTGCTTGCTCAGGCTTACCGCCATATGGGACAAAAAGATTCTTTCGAGCGACAACTCGATATCGCTCAAGCTCTCGGGCTAAGTTCCGAAACTGTCCAAGGGGAAAAATTCCTGCTCGAGGCCCAGCTTGGATTGCTTGCCTCGCCCGAGACCCTAATCGCGGATTACATGGAGTCCAGCGGCCATGACTTCGACGATACGGCCCGCGCGTTGGTTTTCGGTCTGCTTCGCAATCAAGACTTCGAAGCAGTACAACGATTCCTGCCTCTTTGGGAAACTCACTCCCAAAATGCTCCGTGGATTCCGACCTTTCGCGGGATGATGCACCTTGCTCGTCGCGATTGGAAAAACGCTTTGGGGGAATTGGAGCCCTCGCTGAAAAAGCACCCCGAGTTTCTCCCTCTCTATCTCCAATCCGGGATCGCTTACCAAGGCGACCAGCAATTCGAACTCGCCGAAGCCATGCTGGATCGCTACCTTCAGAGTCAACCCGACAGCGCCGATGCGTTGCTGCGTTACTCCGAGGTCTTACGAAAGCAGGGCAAAGCATCGTTGGCCCTCGAGCGTATCGACCAGATCCTCCAGTCCTCCGGCTCCCAGGCAAACTCGATCCAGCCAGCACTGCGGCTTCAGATCGCCAAACTCTATCTAGATGACGATGAAAACCACAAGGTCATCGAGACCCTTGATGGGCTTGCTAAACTCTGGCCCGAGGATGTCGAGTTTGCTTCGACTCTCAGCCAAGCTTACCAACGCCTCGGTGACGAGCAGCGATCCGCGAGCTACGCGGCCATCGCAGATGCTGGTCAAAAGGAAACGGGCCTCGCCGACCGCATGTTCTTTGAGCTGCTGAGCAATCCGAATCGAACTCCGCAGCAGTGCTTCGATCTGGGGCACTTGCTGCTTCATAAGCAATCTCGGGAAAACGGGATCTACTGGCTTGAGGCCGCTCTTAAGCTCGATGAAAACTTCATTCCGGCCCATCGGGACCTTGCCCTGTATTATGAACGGACCGATCAACCTCTTTTGGCTGCCGTCCATAAACGATACTTCAACTCCTCGTCTAAAC
>CAILTZ010000600.1 GCA_903837255.1 uncultured Pirellula sp.
ATCCGTCTGTAAAGCCTTCTAAGAGCTCTTTGAGGTCAAAGTCCTCGGCGGCCAAGCCGCTTGAAGACATGTCTTTGCCGATTTGAAAACCTAACGCGTAGCTTTTTGGATCTTTCAAACCGGTGTCTCCCTGAGCTGGAACAACTGGTGCAGGCACGATGACTTTGGGGGTCTCTTGGGCAAAGTTAGATTGCGGAGCGTTGGCGATAATAATAGCTGCCAGGGCACCGAGCAGACCGACTCGGACCAAGCGGGCTTGAATACGATTCAAAAGCATGGCTTGCATGTTTTCCTTCCACCGATGGGTTACAATTGTCGCGGGCCGCGTTCCAAGATTTGGAAAAAGCCGCGACCCGTTCAAACCAAAAGACTAGCCGACAAGGCTGATTTTTTATAGACCATTCCCCACAAAAACCCCTCGATAAGCCATCGAAAGGCATTGAAATTGTGAAGGCTCTTTTGCTGACCGAAGTCAAGAAACTCCAAGTCGTAGACATGCCAGAACCGACCTGTGGACCCATGGATTTGCTGGTAAAAGTCAAGGCTTGCGGGATCTGCGGTAGCGATATCCACGGATTCGACGGCAGCTCCGGTCGCCGTATCCCACCCTTGGTCATGGGCCATGAAGCCGCAGGGATCGTTCAGGCCGTCGGATCCGAAGTCCAAGGCTTCAAAGTCGGTGACCGAGTCACCTTCGACTCGACCGTCTCGTGCTCCAAGTGCCACTACTGCAAAAAAGGCTCGATCAACCTATGCGAGAACCGCCAAGTCCTCGGGGTCTCCTGCAAAGAGTTTCGTCGCCAAGGAGCCTTCGCTGAATTTGTAACCGTCCCCCAAAATATCGCTTACCCAATCCCCGATTCGCTCCCCTTCGAACACGCCGCGATGATCGAAGCGGTATCGATCGCGGTGCATGCGACCAATAGGACCCCTCGAAGCATCGGCGGTTCGGTCGTCGTCGTCGGGGCAGGAATGATCGGACTGCTTTGCATTCAAACCCTCAAGCTCGCAGGCTTCTCGAAAATCATCGCCGTAGACCTAGAAGACGAAAAACTCCAACTCGCTAAAAAACTAGGCGCAACGCATTCGATCAACGCCCGAACCCAAGACCCCATCAGCTTGGTGCTCGAATGGACCCAAGGCCGAGGGGCCGATGCGGCCATGGAAGTCGTCGGAGCGAACAAACCGGTTAGCACCTGTTTCCAAGTCGTACGACGCGGCGGATCGGTGACTCTTGTCGGAAACCTAACACCAACCGTAGAACTTCCTCTCCAAACCGTCGTGACCCGCGAACTGTCGGTCTACGGGTCGTGCGCATCGAATGGAGAGATCCCCCAATGCATTGAGCTCCTGGCCTCCGGGGCGATTCAAGTCGCCCCACTGATTACCGCCACGACCGACCTGGAAAATACACCTCGCTGGTTCGATCGCCTGTACGCCGGGGAAAAAGGGGCTATGAAGGTGATCGTCACCCCGAGCTAGTCACCCCGGGCTAAGCCAATAGCTTTGCACCGTGATGCGATTGGCATGCTGCGATCACGTCGGCAACCACCGCGTCGGCCTGCTCGCCCTTGAGCGTCTCGGTGTCGCTCTGGATCGTCAGTGTCAAAAGAATCCGTTTCTTTCCGTCGCCGTCGCGCTTGGTGTCCCGGTAGATCTCTTGGAATAAAATCTCGCGGCACAGCTCCCCGGCGGACTTGGCAATCGTCGAGCGGAGTGAGCCCCAGTGCGTGCTTTCATCAACGATGAAATTCAGGTCGCGAAGAATGGCTGGATAAGGACTCAGCGCTTTGAGCTTGGGCACCAAGCGGACAGAGCCCTGCAGCAGATCCAAGTCCAGCTCTCCGATAGCCACCGGTCCGTCGATCTTGTTGGCTTGCACCAGCGATCTGCTCAGCGATCCGACCCACGCGAGCATCGTGCCCCCGATAAACCAAGCCACGCAGGTCCCTTTGTCCAAGAAATCGAAATCGATCAAACGCTCATCGAGGACCGGACCGTCCTGCCCCCAAACGCGTTGAATGATCTCTTCAAACACGCCGCGTACCAAGCGAGGCTCGCTCTGGGCAACGCATGCTAGGTTGTGCTGCTCTTTTGGCAATTGCGCACCTTGCGACAAATACACGTTGGCCGTTTCGAATAACCTCACGTCGCGATTCGATTGAGATTGATTGTGAAGTCTCGCGGCGATGAGACTCGGGATCAGCGAACGTCGCAAACTGCTGGCCCCTTCAAGCAGTGGAACCGAAGTCACCAGAGGGTCTTGGGTCGTCCATGGCGAGATGCGATCGATCGGGGACTTGCCGATCAAGCTCGGATTGAGCGTTTCGTTGAAACCCGCTGCGCATGCGATCGATCGAACCGTTAGCATCATCGTGTCTTTGGGCCGGCGAGCCGACGCGACCATCGGCACCATGGCATCCTCAGGGATCGCCTCGTACCCATGCACTCTGGCAATCTCCTCGATCAAATCCACTTCGCGAGTCAGATCCTGCCGAAACGATGGGGCCACGACCTCTAGGGATTGCTCGTCCTGCTCGACAGTACACCCGAGCCGTGTGAGGATCTGGCCGCACTGAGCCCAAGGCACTTCGATCCCAAGGACTCGGCTGACGCTCGGACGCCTGAGCAAGATCTTCGAACCAGACCTAGCAACAGGCTGCGTGTCGATGAGTCCCTCGAGCATTTCCCCTCCAGCGAACTCCAAAATCCATTGGCAACATCGCAGCGAAGCCCAATCCAATCCATTCGGGTCGATGTGCCGCTCGAAGCGATGCGAAGAAGGCGAATGCAACTTGAGCTTACGAGCCGTTCTGCGGATCGCCATCGGAACAAACGATGCGGCTTCGATCAACAAGTCGACCGTCGACTCGGACACCTCGCTCTCCAAACCACCCATGACACCCCCGAGGGCCAAAGCTCGCTTGCTATCGGCAATGACAACCATTTGGGGATCGAGCGTGTAGCTTCGGTGATCGATGGCTTGGAAATTTTCTTTGTCGCTGGCCGGGCGAACGATGATCTGGTTGGATGCAACATGAGCTAGATCAAAGGCATGCAACGGTTGACCGCACTCCATCATGACGTAGTTGGTCGCATCCACGACATTGTTGATCGGACGAATACCGATCGAACGCAGTCGTTTGGCAAACCACTCTGGGCTCGGCGCGATCTTGACCCCTCGAATCACCCGAGCCGTGTAGCGAGGACATGCCTCTGGGAAGCGATTTTGAACCGATAAGACCTCATGCACCGACTGCTTGGATGTTCTAAGACCTTCGAGGGTCGGGATCGCAAGGGGTTGTGAATACAGAACCGCGGCTTCTCTGGCGATCCCGATATGGCCCAAACAATCGGCGCGGTTGCTGGTGACCTCAAGATCGATAACCGGAAGTCCTTCGACCCACTGGGTGCTCTCGTGATTGAGACCCGACATCGCCCATCGGTTGACCACCTCATCCATAGGACGATCGATTTTGACGTAGTCCGAGAGCCATTCCCAAGAAATCAACATGTCACAACCCGTTAAGCGATCAGGTGGCAAACTGGCGAAGAAAACGAACGTCGCTTCGGTACAGATCGCGAATGTCGGTGATTCCAAAGCGTCTCATGCACAAGCGTTCGACCCCTAGCCCAAAGGCAAAGCCAGACCAGATTTCTGGATCGATACCGACCGATTGGAATACATTCGGATCGACCATACCGGCCCCGCCAAACTCGATCCACTGGCCATTCCACCAATAATCGACTTCTACGCTCGGCTCGGTAAAAGGAAAAAACGAAGGTCGAAAGCGGATGCTGACATCTCCACCGAGATAGCTTGTGGCGAACAATCGCAAGACGCTTTTTAGCTGCGTCATCGTCACGTTGCGATCCACCCACAAGCCTTCCATCTGATGGAACATTGGGAAGTGGGTTGCATCCGGGGCGTCGGGCCGATAGACGCGACCGAGCGATATGATTCGCAGCGGCAGCGGCTCGGTCTCCATAACCCGAATTTGTACGGTGCTCGTTTGGCTACGAAGCAATCGAGGGGCCGGGGGATCACCCGTCACAGACTCCGCAGACACCGCTTTGGCCGTCGCCAGATAGAAGTTATCCAGCGGGTCTCGGGCCGGGTGATCCTCTGGGATGTTCAGCGCGACAAAGTTGTGCCACTGGTCCTCGATCTCAGGTCCCTCGGTGACATTGAACCCCAATCGCCCCATGATCTCTTTGAGATGTTCAAGCGTTTGGGTGATCGGATGGATCGTCCCGATACGGGGCCTGAGCCCAGGCAAAGTCGGGTCGAAAACGGGCCCGAGCGATTGCGGCCCAGAGCCACCTCCGGGCCTGTGAGCAGCTTGTCCGAGCCTCAGGGCTGCTTGGCCGAGCGCCTCTTCAATCCCATCGCGGACTTCATTGAATCGCATGCCCGCGGCGGGCTTGTCTTTGACATCGATCGAGCCGAGCATCTTTTGCACGGTTTTGAGCGCACCGCTCTTAGCACCGGTGTACTTGACCCGCAATTGCTCGAGAGACTCTGCGTTGTCGACCGTTGCCAAACATGCTCGAGCTTCCTCGAGCATGCTGCCTAATGCGGTTAGAAATTGATCCAGCGCCATAGAGTCCGCCGGGGAGGATTAAGCCGTCTTCTTGGACAAAGCTTCTTTGACGGCAGCAACGATGACCTCGAAACCGCTCGCATCATGAATCGCCATCTCAGAGAGTTGCTTGCGATCGATCTCGATGTTGGCCAAATTCAAGCCATCGATGAATTGGCTGTACCGCAGATCGTGCAATCGAGCCGCTGCGTTGAGTCGGATGATCCAAAGTCTGCGGAAGTCGCGGCGTCGGCGTCTGCGGTCGCGATAAGCAAACCTACCTGCTCGAACGAGGTTTTCCTTAGCGGTGCGGTAAAGCCTACGGCGACCACCTACGTAGCCTTCGGCGCGCTGAAACATGCGCCGTTTCGCCTGACGGCGTGCTGAACCCTTACGTGTTCTCATCGAAGATCTCTATCTGATCATTTGGACTGATCAATTGGAGCGACTCAGGTCACCGCACTGGCTTATGGACCACTTCTTCGAAGCTGTCCACCCGTCGGCCTAGACGGGCGATACGTGCGATCGTTGTTACCCAGACGCTTGGTACAAAAAAAGGCCGTTAGTAACTGTTGCCCCGCAAAGCATCCACGACGGCACGAGTCAAGCTTGGCTCGAGCACTCGGGTGCCACGAAGTTGGCGAATCTTCTTGGCTGGCTTGCTAATAGCCAAGTGGCTTGTTCCGCACTTGCGGTGCTTGACCTTGCCCGTGGCAGTCAAGCGAAAGCGCTTCTTGGTCGATTTGTGTGTTTTTTGTTTGGTCATGGCGAAACGAATCCTTTGGCTAATTGGTCCCCGAGGAGCTTGATGTGAGATTCGATCGGGGGCAAAAGTGTAGCCGGAATTCGGAGAAGATCCAAGGGGAAAAAGAGTTTAATCTGCCCTTCAGGCAGCACTTTGGAATTCTGCCTCGTTTCCAGACTCAGCCGGATCGTGCTTGGAGTCGAACCGACGGCGAACTTTGTGCCTGAAAATCAGGAAAAAACGGGACCACCAGGAGTGCTTGGTCGGCTTGACATCAAACACGCAGCCCAAGGGCCCAGCCAGAATTGCTGGCAACAGGACCAATTCGGCGATCACTCCAGCGATCAAAATAGTCAGCATGAGCCAGCCGAACCGCTGGGTGGGGGTAAAGGTACTGAAGGCGAAAACCGAAAGGCCCAGGCCGCTGATGCAGGCGGCTTGAAGCGTCGGCGTGCCGCACTGGCGATACGAGGCGATGATCGCCGCCCGGCGGTCGCGTAGCTGCTCGACATTGACCCGGAACCAGGACAGGAAGTGGATCGTATCGTCGACGGCCACGCCCAATGCAATGCTGGCTGTCATCATCGATCCGATATCAATGGCGATCCCCATCCAACCCATGAGCCCAAAGATGAAGATCACCGGCACAACGTTTGGAATCATCGCGACCAAGCCGGCTCGGAAACTGCGAGACACAAAAATCATCAGCGGTGTGATGGTCAAGAACGACCAAAATGTGCTCTGAACCAAGCTCGTTAACAGGGCTCGCTGGGCTTTGTAAACGATCGGCACTACGCCGGTGAAGACCGATGAAACCCACTGCTTGGGCTGTAGCGGATCGCGGCTCTCTAGATCGATGATTTTACTGAGGGCCGTTTCTAACGTCCTAACTTCATTGTTGGAAAAAGCCCCTGCGAGAACAATCGCGTCGTAATCTTCGAGCTCCTGGAGCTGCACGAGCGGCATGGCTTTCGAATCGATGCTCGCGCGGGCGACTTTGAGCCTGGCGTTTTTAAGCAGATTCGCGATCTCATCCGAACGGGCTTTGCCCGCCGTGAAGGCTTCGCCACTTGGACCATCGACCACCTCTGGGTCCCAAAGAATGACCTTCTTACCTACAAACTTGGTGTCCCCACTCCATGCCGCAAGCCGCCGAAGGATCTGCACGCGATCGCTTTGAGCTTGGAGAACCGGTTGAACCACGTCGTAAAGCTCGTGAACGAACTGCCCGTAATCGACCCCCTCAAAGGCTGCAACCCGCAGACTGATTCGCCAAAGCTCATTGCCGGTCTCGGGATCCAGACGCAGAAACCCAGACTTCATGAAGTCCTCGCGTTTGGCTTCCAACGTGGAATTATAAACACTCCGCTCAATCATCTTCTTGGTGCTCGACCCATTGGTGGGAAGCGAAGGAGCAAAAGTTGCCGCCGATAGACTGCGTCCAACCCAGCCAAGAGAGTCCTCGCCGAAGCGTTTTTGGATCGCCTCCTGCACTCTGAGAGTGGTTTCCATCCGCTCCAAGAAGTTCAGTTTCCCGATCTCCTCGGGAGACACCTCCTCGCCACTCGAGGCAGTGGCTGGATTGCTGGCTGCCAAACTCCCTTGATTGAACTCTAGAACAATCTCCATCGGCACGAGCTTGCCCAAGTGCGTCTCGAGCCAGCGGTAGTCTTTAAGTATTCGAGCATTGGAATCAAATAGCTCTAGCAAGTCGATGCTGGTTCGGATCCGAAAGAGCCCTAATCCGATCGCCCCGCAGAATAAAAAGCTGACCAGGGCAACACTCACATGATTCCGTACGATGAAACCCGAGAAGGTTCCCCAAAAACGCTCGCTGAAGGTCTCCCTGTTAGCAGTGGCGTTTTGAAGCAATCCCTGATTCGCGGTCCTTGCTAGCATCTCCTCGGGACTCAGCTCCCATCGCTTGGCGTAACGCAACAGGTGCAAAGCCGCCGGCAGGATCAGAAACAAGACGAAGTTGAGAATCATCACCCCAGAAGCGGAGTAAAAACCGAACTTGCGGATCGGAACCAATTCGCTCGAACACAAAGACAAAAGCCCAAAGGCGGTCGTCAGGGAACATAGCACCGCAGGCTTAAGAGCATGCATGACCGCCCGCTCCGTTGCGCCTTTGAGACCACCGTCGCGGACCGCATCTTGGTAGTAGTTGATAAAGTGCACCGCACCGGAGATCGCCAGCACATAAACCAACGAGGGCATCGATAGTACAATCGCGTCGACGGTCTCACCAGTTGCCCAAATCATCGCCAACGCAGCAGCGGCACTGGTCACGGAGCACAAAAAGACGATCCACGTCAAAAGCAAGCTTCGCAGCGACCAC
>CAILTZ010000601.1 GCA_903837255.1 uncultured Pirellula sp.
CTGGCGCAAGTGATCGATCAGCTCAAACCTTTGATCGAGTCGTTACGGACCAAAGGACCGCCGGCGATCATACCACCTCGGGACATCCCAGAAACGATCGATCCAAAGCTTCCCCCGCCTCGCTGGGACGCTTATGCACCGGCCTTTTATGAAGTCATCGCAAAATTTGATTCCAAGAAGCTAGACAATCCCACCTCCCGTTTCCGAGATATGGCACGTCTGTTTCGAGAGGGGAGCTCCAAGAGCAGGGAAATCAATTCGGCGGTGAAGAATTATTCTGAAATGATGCAGAGCAAGTACGCTGCGGTGTCCAAGGTCTCGAAGGCTCGCTTTGAAGCTTGGTACGAGTTCTTCAATCCGATCGGATGGTCTTATGGTCTGTACATCATCGCTGGACTTCTGTGTGGCGTAGCCGTGTCGATTCGCAACGAATCCGTTCGGCAATCGGCCTTCTGGATCTGCTTGATCACCCTAGGGCTCCATACGCTGGCGATCGCAAGCCGCATCTACATTTCCGAACGGCCCCCGGTGGTGACTTTGTACTCTGCCTCGGTGTTCATCGGCTGGGCGATCGTATTGGCTTGTTTGGTTGCGGAGAAATTGTTTCCCATCTCCATCTCGTTGCTGGTTGCATCCACGGCGGGCTACTTGTCCTTGCAGGTCGCTTATGGATTGGACATGGGGGATTCGATGCCCGTCTTGCAAGCTGTGCTGGATACTCAGTTTTGGCTATCGACGCATGTGATCAGCGTTTCGCTCGGCTACAGCGCGACGTTCTTGGCAGGCTTTCTTGGGATTGGAATTGTCGTCTTGACCCTGGCGAGCTCGTTGATCGGCAGTGGTCCCCAGGTTCCAAAGCTTCGTTCGATTGTCGATATGCTTTATCGGATCTGCTACGGCGTGGTCTGCTTTGGGATCTTCTTTAGCTTTGTCGGAACAGTCCTCGGCGGGCTCTGGGGAGACGACAGCTGGGGCCGTTTCTGGGGTTGGGACCCCAAGGAGAACGGTGCGCTGATGATCGTGCTTTGGAATGCATTGCTGTTGCATGCCAAGTGGGATCGGCTGGTCGGTTCCTTGGGCTTTGCAACCCTAGCAATCGCAGGGAACATCATCACCGCTTGGTCGATGTTCGGCACCAACATCCTAGGCATCGGTCTGCATGCTTACGGAGGAGAGACCGGAGAGTCGCTCAAGATTCTCGGCCTGTTCGGCTTGAGTCAATTGGTCCTGATGGGACTTGGAGTCATCGCCTACTTCCTGAGAGAATCAGGAAGTCCCCGACGGAGCGGCAAGTCCAAGCAAGCAGCTTAGCGCACATGCCACTGGGCACATCGCGCTGGGCACATCGCGCTGGGCACATCGCGCTGGGCACACATGTTCGAACTGTCGTCGATAAACAACCCGTAGCGAAACTCTAAGCGACTGGAAAAACGAGGCAATCCGATGGCTGATGATCGACCGTGCTCGAGAGGTTTTCGGTTCGAGCGCTCGAGGATCGTCGAGCATCGGATCATCGCCAAGGATACTTGGCAGTTGACCTTCCGCTCCGAGGCTTTAGCAGGATCGACTTTGCCAGGCCAATTCTTCATGGTCCGACTGGCCGATTGCAATGACCCGCTCATTGGAAGGGCCTTGGCCATGTTCGACCGTGGGCTCGACGTACAAGGCAGGCCGGAAACGATCTCGGTGGCTTATGTGGTCAAAGGCAAGTTCACACGAGCATTGTCGGACTTGCATGTCGGACAATCGATCGAGGTTTGGGGGCCATTGGGCAACGCCTTTTCGACCGAGCCGGTCGATCATTTGGTCATGGTGGCAGGGGGCGTGGGGATCACCCCGATGCTCTGCTTGGCATCGGCTGCCCTGGGCCTAGAGAACTACGGCCCAGAGTCTAATGGCCCGCAGGCATCCCCGAGCCCCTACGCTCAGCAGGTGACATTATGTTACGGTGCCAGGACGCGAGAGTACCTTGCGGGACTCGATTCCTTCGAGTCTCGCAAGGTTCGATTGGCGATAGCCACCGAGGATGGATCGCTGGGGCATCGAGGGCGTGTGACCGAAGTGCTCGAGGAGGTGCTTGATGGCTCGCAGGGTAGCGTTCGGATTGCATGTTGTGGGCCCGAGCCGATGATGCAAGCCGTCTCGCGGATCGCTCAGCGTCGGGGTGTACGATGCGAAGTCTCTTTGGAGACCCCTATGGCTTGTGGGATAGGAATCTGCTTTACGTGTGTGGCAAAGATCGACCAAGGCGACGGGTCTTGGGATTATCGTCGGACCTGTATCGAAGGTCCGATCTTCGAGGCTCAAAGCATTGTCTGGTAGAGAAGGTTCCGGGCTTGAGGATCGAGCCGTCGGTAGCTGCGTTGCTTGGGCCGGTGTTTTAGGGCTGGGGATGCTTCTGGAAGAATTCCCACATCATCTGATTGGCGCTGAATTCGTCGGAATTTTTTCCGACAACCCATTCGCGGTTCTCGCCGCCTGGCCAAGTATGCCCGCCTCCAATGACTCGCACAAACTGCAGATCAGCATCCTCGGTTTTTGCGTCGATGGCATAGCGTTCGACTTCGACGCGCGTACCATCCTTCTTGCAATCAGCCAATTTCTCGACGCTGCAGACCAACTCATTCGCAGACGACAACTCGCCTTTGGTCATTAGAAGCTTTTTCCAGGCATGGAGAGTTTGGGGGACGCTACAGAAGTCCAGGTTCTTTGGGGTCTTGAGATTCGGACCATCCCAGGGCACGACTTTATCCTCGGTACCGTGGATGTGAAGGGTCGGGACATAGCGGGTTGCACAATTTGTCGGCACGGCCAGGGTGCCGGCCACCGGTGCGATCGATGCGAAGACCTCGGGGGCTTCGATGGCCAAGCGAAAGCAGAGCATCGCACCGTTGGAAAAGCCTGTTGCATGAATCCGTTGAGGATCCACGCTGTATCGTTTCTGGATATCTCCGACGATGCAACGCACAAAACCGACGTCGTCTTCGGCGATCCGTTCGAGCCGGCCTGAGCGACCTCCGGCATTCCAAGTTCGAAACACACCGTGTCCATCCCCATCGGGATAGACAACGATGAAGTTGCAGCGGTTTCCCAGTTCGTGCAGCAACGTCATCTTAGCCATCGTTTCGCCGTTCATCATCGCCCCGTGAAAGGCGAAGACGACGGGCAGGGGCGAGGCTTGCTCGTGCGGAGGATGATTGTTGTGAGCCGGTGGCAGATAGACGGTAAACTCGCGGACTTGGCCGTCGTAAAATAGGACGTGGCGAATTTTGCGGCTAGGATCTGCCGCGAAGCTAGCAGAGCACGAGAGCAGGCACAGGCATGCGAGGGCTGTTGCGAGAAGTTGCCGAGTGCCAATAGATCGAGCCAGCGGGCCCGAGTCTAAGCGACCAAATCCTTGGTTTGTTTTTGAATCCATTGCACGTTAGGTGCCTTGGGGGAGGAGGCACCTCCCCAACGTCCGAAGTACTCGATCGCCATAAAAATACATGCCAGCAACATAAAAATGTTGGCCAGGATGATCATCATCGTGTAGATCGAGATCGGTTGCTTGGACATGTTCAGATTAACAAAGAGGAGAAAAACTCGACGGACTGACTTAGTAAACCTTGGAGGCGACTCGGTCGCCGGCTTGGATGAAGCCTTTTCGGAAGCTAGGCAGGATCTTGCCAACGGCTTTGTCGTCGGCGATTGTTCGGATCTCGATTCGACCTAGGTAGGATCCGTTGCGGAAGATATCGAGTTGGTGGCCGGCACGAAGTCCGTCATCGCGACCGACGGAGACTTCAACCGATTGGTCTGAACCCACCGCTAGGACAACCCCTTTGAGGTCGCTTGGTGGAACATCTTCGGGATCCTTGATACCGGCGGTAGCCAAGGCTGCTTCGCCGTGCGGCCTTCGGGAACAGAGCCGAAGATCAAGTTCTATCTTTTCGGGCACGAGACGCTTAGCGAAAGTTCGCAAGCCAGCTTGCAGCAGGCCAAGCAGAC
>CAILTZ010000602.1 GCA_903837255.1 uncultured Pirellula sp.
CCCCGACGACCAACTCATGGAGCTTGTGGATGCTGCGTTCGCAATCCGAAGAAAGTATTTCGGAAACACCGTACAGCTCTACTTCCTGATGAATGCCAAGAGCGGACTTTGCCCGGAGGATTGCCACTACTGTAGCCAGTCAAAGATTTCCGATGCTCCCATTCCCAAATACAACATTCTTAGCCGAGATAAACTCCTCGAAGGTGCCAAGCTTGCTGCCGAGCGACAAAGCAAAACCTACTGCATCGTCATCAGCGGTCGCGCTCCCAACGAGCGAGAGATCCAAGCCGTTGAGAAGATCGTTCCTGAGATCAAGCAGAAGTACGGACTGAATATCTGTGCTTGCCTGGGTCTGCTCAATGAGACCCAAGCCAAACGGCTTGCGGCCGCCGGTGTTGATAAGGTCAACCACAACCTAAACACCAGCCAAGAGTATTACAAGGAGATCTGCACCACCCATACGTTTGAAGATCGAGTCGAAACGCTCAAGAACGTCCGTAAAGCAGGTTTGCAACTGTGCAGCGGTGGAATCATAGGGATGGGGGAAAGCCGACAAGACATCGTCGACATGGCCTTCTCCTTGAATGAACTCGCCGTCGAATCGATCCCACTGAACTTCCTGCACGCGATCGATGGTACTCCCATGCAACTCAAGGAATACCTTACTCCTCGCGATTGCCTAAGAGCCTTGGCCATGTTCCGGTTCGTCAACCCAAGCAGCGAGTTGCGGATCGCCGGCGGGCGAGAACGCCACCTGAGAGCCTTGCAACCCCTTGGATTGATGATTGCAAATAGCATCTTCGTTGGTGATTATCTGACGACACAAGGCCAAGCCCCATCGGAGGATTATCGGATGATCGAGGACCTGGGGTTCCAGATCACCGGCCAAGCCTCACTGCCGGCCGAACCGTCGGCTTGCAGCGATCCCTCGGGGTGCCAAGCCGGTGGTTGTTCGTCCAGCGCAAAAGAGTCGGATCTCGCAACCGTCCCGACACAAACATCATGCTGTGGCTGAGCTAGAGCTACAAAATACCATCCATCTACAACCTTGTTCATTCAAACTAGAACTTGATCGATCTGAAAGGGTGTCCTGTGCCAAAACTTACTGTCGAGGGTGTTGGAGAATTCGAAGTCCCCGCAGGCAAACGCCTCGTGAATGCTCTGCGAGAGGAGGTCGGTAGCGATCAGCTCCACGCCTGTGGAGGCAACGCGCGATGCACCACCTGCCGAGTCGAATTCCTCTCCGGTGAACCTTCTGCAATGACGGTTGCGGAGAAACAAGTGCTCGAAGCCCGAGGCGTAACCGGACTACGTCTCAGTTGCCAGATCCTCTGCCAGCAGGATATGACGGTTAAGATCATCAGTCGGCTCGAAGGGAGCGGCAGAAAAGACTGCGGCTCGGCATGCACCGCTGAGATAGCTCCTCAGCCGGTCGAATGGATCACGAAATCCTAACACCGCTCAGGCCATGTACCTCGTCGACAATCCGGTATTGCAACGTGAACTCCTGTCCAACCTACGCGCTCCACGCGCGTTTGTGTTGCTGCTTGTGTACCAATTGGCCTTGGCCGCAGTCATCCTCATCGCTTATCCGCGCGAAACCCGTATCGATTTGACAGCCGAATCGGCCGCAGCTCAAAGACTGGTCGATTTTTTCTTCATCGGTCAATTCGCCATCGCTTCCTTGATGGCCCCGAGCTTTGCCGCCGGGGCGATTACCGGAGAAAAAGAGCGCAAAACCTATGAGATGCTGCTTGCTAGCCCGCTGAAACCATGGCGAATCATACTTGGTAAACTCATCGCAGCCCTGACCCATCTAGTTGTCCTGATTGTCGGTTCCCTGCCGATCATCATGCTCTGTTTGCCCTTGGGTGGTGTATCGCTCTACGAACTGCTAGCAGCCTACATCGGACTGCTCTTTGCGATCCTGCTGTTTGGATCGATCAGTGTTTTTTGCTCCTCCTATTTCAAGCGTACGTCTTCGTCGTTGGTCGTTAGCTACGTTGTCATTCTGCCCATGCTGATCCTCGGCGTGATGGCCTGGATAGTCCTGTCTTCACGGGCGGATATCCGCTTGATTGGGTTGGTCACCTTCGTGCCCGTGTTTTCGACAGTATTCAGTTTAATGCTGCTCTCGGTCGCCGCGAACAGACTTCTTTATCCACCCGACATCGGTAG
>CAILTZ010000603.1 GCA_903837255.1 uncultured Pirellula sp.
GGGTCGTGGAACTTGCTCAGCAGCGAGCCTTCGGCACCAAGACTCGGTCCGGTGATGAGCGTGACATCGTCGCCGAAATCGCGAACCAAATCCAAGCAATTAAAGCGAGTGTTCTCTTGAGCACCACCGACGATCATTCGGGTAATGATATGAACGACTCGCATCTTAGACGAATCGCAAGAGCCCGTAGCGTTTTTTTCCTGCTCGCAGGATCAAGTACTTGCCGGCAAGATCTGCTTCGCTCAGGGTGCGATCAAACGCAGTTACTTTTTGATTGTTCAAATAAGCTGCCCCTTCGGTCACCGTCCGGCGGGCTTCGCTC
Organism: uncultured Pirellula sp.; assembly: GCA_903837255.1. Lineage (GTDB taxonomy): Bacteria > Planctomycetota > Planctomycetia > Pirellulales > Pirellulaceae > JBKCUI01. Next base: position 323 of record CAILTZ010000603.1, read on the forward strand.
TTGCTGTTTGCTAAGCCTGCTGTGCATAGAGCATCGATGATTCCAAGACCCTCGGCTAGGCGACTGCGAGGAACCTCTTGGCTGGGGACATCCTCAAAGATCGTATTGAGTTGGTCTTGGGTCAATTGTGAGATATCGGCACCGAATAGGAGTTTGGTCGCGTGCTGTGCCGAATCGAGCTTGCTCTGGCCATGCACTAGGCGTGTGAGCGACTCAGCAAGCCTCGTCTGAGCTGCTCTTTCTTGAGGCTTCTCTTTGACTTGAACCTCGAGCTCTGCGTATTCGCTCTGGGATACGTCCGATAGAAACCTCAGTGTCATCAGCACATCGGCATCGGCGACGTTGATGAAGTACTGATAGAACTCGAATGGGCTGGTTCGCTTGGCAGATAGCCACACGGCTCCCTTCTCGGTCTTGCCCATCTTCTTGCCGTCGCTGGTCGTGAGCAACGGGCAGGTCAATCCGAACAGAGTACGGCTGAGCATGCGTCGACCAAGATCGATACCGGCGGTGATGTTTCCCCACTGGTCGCTACCGCCGATTTGCAAAACACAATCGTGGTTTTTCGCTAGGTGGACAAAATCGTAAGCTTGGAGCAGCATGTAGCTAAACTCGGTATAACTCAGTCCGCTGTCGGTTCGCTCCAAGCGACTTTTCACCGAGTCTTTGGTGAGCATTACATTGATCGGAAAATTCTTACCGACATCTCGCAGGAAGTCCAAGAACGAGAAGCCTTGCATCCAATCGAGGTTATTGACGAGGACTGCCGAGTTTGGACCGGAGAAGTCGAGGAAATGGCCGAGTTGTGTTCGGATCCCAGCGACGTTTTCGACCAGCGCCTCCTTCGAGAGCAGCTGCCTCTCGTCGGTCTTGCCGCTGGGGTCTCCTACCATTCCGGTTGCACCGCCTACCAGGGCCACGGGCCGATGGCCCGCTTGCTGGAACCTACGGAGCATCATCAAAGGGAGTAGGGAGCCGACGTGCAAGGAATCCGCGGTGGGATCAAAGCCCGCATAAACGACCGTGGGCTTGCTAAGTTGTTCCCCCAGCTCCCGCTGGTCGGTGGACTGATGGATCAAACCCCGCCAGTGGAGCTCTTCAAGAATCGGCTTCATGTCTTAGAACTGGATTTTGTATTTCTCGGTCATGGTACGTCGCATATCTGCGATCGACTGTTCTAACCGAGCCATCAGTTCCTTAAAAGACGTGTTTCCCTGGGCTTGGCCAATCCCATAGTATTTCATGGGTGAATTTGGGTCCACAAAGTTGCCCCCGTAACTGCCGTAGTTGCCATATCCTCCGTACCCCATTCCAGCCCTGGTGCCAAGCGCCGTGGCGGTCGAGAAGCCACTGGTCCCGGCATCGTTGGCTATCGCCGCAGCACCTTGAGCGATATTCGTCAGTTGCATCGACATCGAGTTGCTTCGCAATGACTTAGCGACTTCTGCTCCGTACATCACCATCTGCGGGTCGACATCGAGCGTCGGCATTTCGTCGATTCGATTGGCCATGTTCCCGTTCCACTGGGCGCGTTCACCGGTGTTGTTGGCCGAGTAATCCCGCACGCGATGGACGATGTTTACGACCTTTTTGAAATACTCTTTCGTGTTCTCGGCAATCACGCTCGGACTGGTCTGTGGGGCTGAAGACTCGATAGGCTTGTCCGCTTTGGCTACCCCACTGCTGGCACGGTGGACCGTGAACATGCCGAGCAGGTCATCCAAAGCCATCGCATTGATTGGGCCGGAAAACTGAATCGTCTTGCCATCATTTGCACTGGTGACATTCCAGTCTTTGTATTGTTCCAATTGCAGGCCACGCGACGACAGAACCTCACCAAAAAAAGGTTTTGCTACTGGCAAGAGTTCGGTCGGAGCACTTGGAAAATCAATCAGAACCGTGGCTTGCAATGAATCGCTCGGCACGGATATGGTGACTCCCTGGATGGATGCAATCGACTTGGCCACCTCATCCAAGTTCCGACCTTGCAGAGACTTGGCTCGCTTGAGTTTATCTGCAAGCACTCCGGTCGAGAGGACATCTTCGAGGTCCACGGCGATTGTGACTGCTTGGCGATCATTTAGCCTAGTGGTGGCTTGCTGCAGATAACTGCTGACCACGTTGCTGCGATCTTTTTTGAGCCACTGTCCGACAAACTTGCGATCCGCTGGCCGCACGATCGATACGATGTTGTCTGCTAGGGGTACCAAGTACATCTCATTGGGGGTCCAGACAATCGATCGGCCTTGCACGGTATCGACATACCCACCCTCTCGCTGTGCAAGCGATTCGGCGGTAGCCATTTTTTCGACTGCCGCATATCCAATCTCCCAATCCGGCTGGAAGGATTCCAAATTCAACTCTGCTGCGATGCGAACCCTCAGGACATTTCCTGGCAAGTCCTCATGGAGTGGGGAACCGAGCGTCAGTTTCCTCAAGGCGACCAAGTCCCCTTGGACGATTGCGTTGGCTGTTTTGGGACAAGAGCGAAGCACGTCGAGCATCGACGGGTCTGCACTGTATCCTTGGTTAGAAACCAATCCTTGAACAACAGCCATCAACCCTACCAAGCTGGCCGATCTTGCAAACCGCATCAATCTCATTCTCGTATCCTCAATCTTGTTTTGAATCTTGTTTTGGATGGTAACCCGACCCCGAAAATACC
>CAILTZ010000604.1 GCA_903837255.1 uncultured Pirellula sp.
ATCATCTTGTTCTACCCGCCCCTACCAGCTTGATTTACGTACACCAGGGATCAGACCTTTGTCAGCCAAATTGCGGAAGCAAATCCGGCAGATGCCGAACTTGCGATACACGGCCCTGGGGCGTCCGCAGAGTTTGCAGCGATTCTCTCGCCGCGTCGAAAACTTAGGCTCGCGATTCGCCTTTGCGATTTTGCTTTTGCTTGCCACCGGTTCGCTCTTCCAATCAAAACAAAGTTATGAACTTACGTGAATCTCATCCCAACGCTAGGGATCAGACCACTATCGAAACCTCTTAAGCCGTCTTCTTCTTGGGAGCTCGGAAGGGCATCCCAAACATCTCCAGCAACCGCCTGCCGTGTTCATTATCCCGAGCAGTCGTCACGATGGTGATGTTGAGCCCCTGCGTCTTGGCAAATTTGTCGTTGCTAAGCTCAGGGAAAACCAACCATTCGTTTAGACCCATCGAATAATTTCCGTGGCCATCGAACGCAGTTCGACTCACGCCCCGAAAGTCCCGAACACGCGGAAGGACAATGCTGATGACCCGATCAAGAAACTCATACATCCGCTCACCTCGCAAGGTAACCTTGCACCCGATCGGAACCCCCTCGCGGAGTTTGAACCCAGCGATCGAGTTTCTTGCTAGCGTCAGAACAGGCTTTTGTCCCGTGATCTCAGCCATAGCATCGGCTGCCAACTCCAAGACCTTCTTGTCTTGCATGGCTTCGCCCACACCCATGTTGACCGAGACCTTCTCAACCTTGGGAATCGCAAAGACATTCTTGATGCCAAGCTCTTCTCCAAGTTGCTTCTGTATGTTTTCGTAGTAGTATTGCTCTAGTCGAGGCGCCATCGCGTTTAATCCTCTAAACCTTCTTCAAACGATTGAACCGGTGAATTATATGGAAACCTTCGGACGCTTTGCGGGAGAAACCATTCCGAGGCTTGCTCCAGACTTCTTGCAATAACGCTCTTTCGAACCGTCGGCAGCGATCCGAACACCCAAGCGAGTCCGCTGGCTGGTCTTCGGACAAACCAACATAACTTTGCTAACGTCCATCGGCGATTCCTTGGACAGTCGGCCTCCCTGCGGGTTGCGCTGGGACTTCTTAACGTGCTTGAGAACGCGATTAACGCCCTCAACAACCACCTTGTTGTTCGCGCGGTCTACCGTCAAAACTGTACCCCGCTGGCCCTTGTCGCGACCCGCGATCACTTCCACTAAGTCTGATACTTTGATCAACATGATTAAACCACCTCGCTTGCCAAAGACACGATCTTGGTGAAGCTCTTCTCACGCAACTCCCGTGCAACGGCACCGAAAATTCGAGTGCCTCTTGGGTTGTTGTCCTTGTCGACCAACACCACGGCGTTGTTATCGAAACGGACGTAACTACCATCGCTTCGACGAGCAGGTTGCGCAATACGTACGATCACCGCACGAACCACAGCCTTTTTCTTTACTTCTCCGCCAGGGATCACGCTCTTGACCGAGCAGATGATCACATCACCGAGACTTGCATACCGACGACGGGTCCCGCCCAACACCTTGATGCACATCACTTCGCGTGCCCCACTGTTGTCTGCTACCTGTAGTCGTGTTTCTTGTTGAATCATGATCCTGTGTCTTTCAACCCAATTTGGCTTTCAAACCAATCTGAAAAAGCAATTCAATCAAACTGGCCAATCAACTTGCCTGAACGTTCGATCGGACTTCCGTCGCACCGACTTCCTTGCTCTTTTCTACGATACGTACCAAACGCCATCGCTTGAGCTTGGAAATTGGCCGGGATTCTTCAATCTCAACCTTGTCTCCCAAATGAGACTGATTCTCTTCGTCGTGCACATGACAAACGGTCTTGCGCCGCACAATCTTCGTGTACTTAGGATGCCGAACGAATCTTTCGATCTCGACGCGTCGAGACGTGTTCATCCGATCGCTCTTGACGACACCTATCAAAATTCTGCGTGCCATGTACCGTTTACCCCTCTTTGTATCCCTGTCTCAATGTTTCTGATCTTTGAAGACTAGCCCTTGGGGGACTTGGTCCGCTGAGTTTGAATCGTCTTGACGCGTGCAATCAACCGCCTGTTGTTGCGGTTTTGCGTAAGCACATCAACACGATCGGTCTGGCTTTGAAGCCTCAAACGAAACAGCGTCTCGGCCGCTTCGGCTGCTGTGAGCTCCAGTTGCTCGTCGCTCATCTCTCGCAATTCTGACGCCTTCATGTTCGCTCTCAGCTATCCAACAAAGTATCCGAAAACCAAAACCACCAAAATTAAACCGATTAACCACTAAGCAGGACGACGTCGGACAAGTCGAACACGAATCGGCATCTTAGCAGCCAGACGAGCAAAGCAAACCTTGGCTTGCTGCTCGGTGACTCCGCCGAGTTCGTACAAAACAGTCCCGGGCCTGACCACCGCTACCCAATA
>CAILTZ010000605.1 GCA_903837255.1 uncultured Pirellula sp.
CCCCAGCCAAAGCCCTGGGGCGAAGGGGGGCCAAGCAGTTATGAGTGGTCTTTTTTAGCGAATATTGGTGTGTATTAGGGGTTGGTTAGGAGCTAGGCGGGAGCGAAGAGGTGCGAGGACTTGGTTTTTGAAGCCGCTCTGTGAGAGACTGAACCTGCTCGGAAAGCGATTGAACTTGTCGCTTGAGTTCCTCGATTTGAGATTCGTAACGGGCGACGAGCGCCTCGATAAAGTCACGAGCGGGCTCGGCTTCAGGTGGGAGTTCGAGGCGATGCTTGGGAATGTTCATCCAAGCATTTAGCCAGAAAATCGTTGACTGCGTCTAGATCAGTTTGCTAAAATCCATGCACCGGGCCGTGAACGGTTCCTAACCAACGTTTAAGCTACTTACGCTGAGCCAAAACACTTCCAGCTCTACACCGAAATGACGGGGAAGGAGAAAGGCAAGAGATGAGCGAGCTGATTCTCTTCACTTCGGATGACGGCCAAACCCAGATGCACTTGAGGGTGGAAAGCGGGACAATTTGGCTGAGTCAGCTTGAGATCGCCGAGCTGTTTCTAACCTCCAAGCAGAATGTATCCCTGCATGCCAAAAACATCCTGGAAGAAGGGGAATTGCGAGAGGTTTCAGTTGTCAAGGAATCCTTGACAACTGCCGCAGACGGCAAGAAATACTCGACAAAACTCTACAATCTCGACCTAATCCTGGCGATCGGCTACCGCGTTCGCTCCCCGCGTGGCACCCAGTTCCGGCAGTGGGCTACGACTCATCTGCGAGAATTCCTGGTCAAGGGATTCGTAATGGATGACCAGCGTCTAAAGGACCCCAAGGGATGGGATTACTTCGACGAACTGCTGGCGCGGATTCGCGATATCCGGGCCTCGGAAAAGCGTTTCTACCAGAAGGTCCGGGATCTGTTTGCGCTCAGCAGCGACTACGCGGCAGACGATTCCTCCACGCAGATTTTCTTTGCCGAGGTACAGAACAAGCTGCACTTTGCGGCGACTGGCCTGACAGCGGCGGAAATCATCGTTTGCCGCGCGGACCCAGATCAGGCGAATATGTCGCTGACGAACTGGAGTGGTAGTCGAGTTCGCAAGCACGATGTAATTATCGCTAAAAACTATCTTACCGAGGAGGAGATCGATACCTTGAATCGCTTGGTGGTCATCTTCCTCGAACAGGCCGAGCTGCGGGTCAAACAGCGCAAAGATTTGACGCTGGAGTTCTGTCAGAGGAACGTTGACGACTTACTGCGATTCAGCGACAAGACAGTGCTCGATGGCCCTGGAAAAATCAGCCGCGAGGATATGACTCGGATAGCGTACGAACGCTATGACGCATTCGATACTCAGCGCCGGATAGCCGAAGCCGCCGCAGCTGAAGCTGAAGATCTCCGAGAAATCGAACAACTCGAACAAGAGCTGAAATCGAAGAAGAAACAAAATGATAGTTAAAGCCATACACCTAGGGCAAACGCATCAATGTCTTAATCAACGAACATACGCATGGGGGTTGCCAACGAAAATGCTAGCATCGAAAGACATCGGAAACTGATCCCTTTGGATTACTGGAGTCCAAGGAATAGTTGCAAAGCTGAGTTTGGTCGAGTGCATGGCGGTGGTCGAAGATCTGTCTGATATACTAACAGCTCCTAAATCATCCGCCGCTCCTCTTGCACAGATCCACTCACATGCGATTGCGCCTCGTCTTGTCGCTGGCTATCTCCATCCTCCAGAGCACCGGTGCTCTGGAGGCCCAAGACGCCGCGGACTCCAAAGCCAACGCGCTGTTTGAGTCCAAGATCCGGCCACTGCTCGAAAAACACTGCCTGGAATGCCACACAGGCAAAAACGCAAAAGCAGACCTGGATCTCTCACACCGAAATGGTTGGCAAACCGCTGGGGTGATCCAACCCGGTGACCCGAAAAACAGCTACCTGCTCACCGTAATCAACAGCGAGGATTCCGATGTGCGGATGCCTCCTGCCCCAAAAGAGCCGCTGAGTAAAGCCGAATCGCAAGCCATCCTCGAATGGGTCTCCTCCGGAGCGTTTGATCCTCGACTCGAGCACCCAATTGACTCCGAATCGATCGGCCCGAAAAAACGTAGTCGTATTTTTGAAATCTCCGACGATGACCGCGCGTTCTGGGCCTTTCAACCACTGTGTCAGCCCAAGTTCAACGATGAACAAAGCAAACTGGAACCCGCCCAAAAAATCGATCTGCTCGTCGGCGACCAAACCCCCTCGGTCGCATCCCCTCGCGAACGAATCCGACGACTCTACCTGGACCTCTGGGGCTTGCCACCCTCCTTCGAGCAAGTCCAAGCGTTTGAACAAGACCCAACGCCGCAGCGCTATAGCACGATCGTCCAGGAGCTCTTGGCCTCCCATCACTACGCAGAGCGTTGGGGACGCTATTGGCTCGATTGGGTTCGCTACGCAGAAACCAACGGCTATGAACGCGATGGCCTAAAACCCCATGCTTGGCGATACCGCGACTATGTGATCGACTCCCTCGCCAAAGACAAACCGTACAATCAGTTCATCATCGAACAACTCGCCGGGGACCAATGGGCCGAGTCCCAAGGCTACAGCCCAACCGACCATCCGGAGGCTTGGCGCAACTCGATCATCGCTACGGGCTTCTATCGACTGCATGTTTGGGACGATGAACCCGACGACACCCTGGCCGCTGAATTCGATGACGCCGATGATGTTATGGTCACCATCGGCTCGGCCTTTCTAGGACTGACCATCGGTTGCGCTCGATGCCACGATCACAAATTCGATCCGATCAGCCAACACGATTACTACTCGCTACTATCCTACTTGCGAGGCATCGACCCGTATGGCTTGTCCAAAAAAGGTGGCGGGGGACGAGGAACCGGAAGAATCCAACGCTATCTGGTCTCGGAAGAGGAATCTGCCGTTTGGGAGAAACAACGGCAAACCAAGATCGCCGATAAACAGAAACAGCTCGAAGCCACCAGCGACCCGGCAATCCGACTTTCGATCGAGGGCGAGATCAAAACCCTCCGCGATTCAGCCCCCCCCTTCGATGCTGCCTTGTCTGTCTGGGAGATCGGTCCGGAGCCCAAGTCGACGTTCATCCTGAATCGAGGCGAGCCGAACTCACCGCAGGAACAAGTCCAACCTCGAACTCCGCAGATCCTCCCCTCTGCCGGGCAGAGCAACGTCAAATCGCATCACCGACTCGCCCTGGCTCGATGGATTGCTGATGAACAAAACCCGATGACAGCAAGAGTCCTGGTCAATCGTGTATGGCAAAGGCATTTCGGGGTTGGGATCGTCCCGAGCATCGACGATTTTGGTAGGACCGGGCAGACTCCTAGCAATCCCCAACTCCTGGATTTCTTGGCCCGAGAACTGATCGCTTCGGGCTGGTCGATCAAGCATCTGCATCGAATCATTCTTGCAAGCCAGACCTACCAACGAAACTCGCGTCCAAAACTCGCCCAACCCGAGGCCCTCTATAGCCAACCACAACTCCGCCGCTTGGATGCCGAGTCCATTCGCGATTCGATCTTGAGAATCTCCGGACAACTAAACGACAAGCGATCCGGACCGAGCATCTATCCGACGTTGACCCAAGAGGTCAAGGATGCGGCCAATCCAGTATCGGTGGCGATGTGGCAAGAGAGCCCCAAAGACGAGCAGAACTGCCGCAGCGTCTATCTGATCGTCAAGCGTTCGTTGAAGGTCCCTTTTTTGGAGACCCTCGATTTTGCCAACAGCACATCTCCCAGCGCCGTGCGGACCATCACGACCACGGCCCCCCAAGCTTTGTTGCTGCTTAACGATCCGTGGTTGCACGAGCAGGCCGAGCATCTTGCAAGCCGAACTGTTCGTGAAGCGGGGACGGATGCTTCGACCCAAGTGGACCGCTTGTGGCAACTGGCTTACCAGCGCCGAGCGACCCCCGAGGAACTCGCTTCGGCACGGCAGTACCTTGGTGACAAGCCCGAGCGATTGGTCAGTTTGTGCCGTGCTGTGCTCAACAGCAGCGAATTCCTCTACATGGACTAAAGAATATGCGGCCTGAAGAACACCGACTGGATCGACGCCATTTTTGCACTAGCAGCGGGGCTGGCTTTGGGTCCCTGGCATTGCTCTCGATGTTGCAAAGCCAAGGAGTGCTCGGTTCTGACGACCAGCCCAATTTGGGAATGGCGCCCAAGGCGGCGATGATTCCTACGAAAGCCAAGTCGGTGATTTTTCTGTTCATGTTTGGAGGCCCCTCGCAGGTCGACCTGTTCGACTACAAACCGGAACTTCAGAAACGTGACGGCCAAACGATTCAAAACGAGTTCCGAAGAGGGACCAAGACCCAAGCGGTCCTCCAAGCCAGCAGGCGAACATTCGCTAAGCACGGGGATTCGGGCCTGTGGTGCTCGGACGCTTTTCCGAACATTGCCAAGCACATGGACAAGCTGGCACTTGTCAAGTCCCTGACGAGCGATTCGTTTGCCCACGGCAGCGCCCTGCTGCAGGTCAACTGCGGCAGGATTCTCCAGGGACACCCCTCACTCGGTTCGTGGGTAACGTATGGTTTGGGATCGGAAAACCGGAATCTGCCAGGCTATGTCGTCATGCTCGATCCGCGTGGTGGGCCGACCAGCGGAGCGCCGAACTGGTCCAATGGCTACATGCCGGCAGCTTACCAAGGGACCTTGATGCGCCCTGGATCACAACCGATTTTGAACTTAAGGCCCCCTGCGAACATCGACTCGCAAGCTCAGCGAACCGAGATCGATCTGCTCAACGAGCTCAATGGCCGCTATGCCCAGGAAAGGAGAGACTACTCGGAGCTCGATGCTCGGATCGCAAGTTACGAACTGGCTTTCCAGCTTCAAATGGCAGCCCCCGAAGCGATGGATCTTGGTCAAGAGACCGCAGAGACGATCGAGATGTATGGCATCAACGAGCCGAAGCCGACTTGGCATCCCTTGGCCCTAGGGCCTAGCACCTTTGGTCGCCAGTGCTTGATCGCCCGTCGACTTGTCGAGCGTGGCGTTCGCTTCATCCAGATCTATTCTGGTGGCGGGAATGCTGGAGGCCAGAATACTTGGGATGGCCATCATGGCATCGAAGAGAATCTCAAGCTTCATTGCCCCGAGGTTGATCGTCCTATCGCAGCGTTGCTGACCGATTTGGAGCGGCGTGGATTGCTCGAATCGACGCTGGTGGTTTGGGGAGGGGAATTTGGGCGCATGCCTGTTTCGGAGACGTTCAATACCGGGGGCAAGCCTGGGGGCAGGGATCACAATCCCAAGGGGTTTACCTATTGGTTTGCAGGGGCGGGAGTCAAAGCCGGCACCAGCTATGGACAGACCGATGAATTGGGGGAGGGGGCGGTTGAGAATCCTCGTCACTTGCGCGATCTGCATGCCACGATCTTGCATTTGATGGGCTTGGATCATCGGCGGCTGACCTATTTCCACGGTGGCTTGGATGAGAAGCTCACCGGCGTGATCAACGCATCGGCGATCCGCGAGATCATGGCTTGAGCAACTCAAGCGTCATCGGCTCGGGGCAAGAGGTTTTTCTTTAGCGGATGGCCGGTGCAAAGTGCATGTAGTTCCAATGCCGGTATAGCTCGCTGCGCTCCAGGAGTTCGTTGTGAGTGCCGAAATCAGCCACCTTGCGATTGTGTAGCACAACGACTTGGTCAGCAGCCCGAAGGGTCGATAGACGCGTGGGCAGGACCAGCACGATGCAGGAATGGTTGCGGGCTTCGAGAAGTGCTCGAGTCGTTTCGGCCTCGATCCCAGGTTGGCTAGAGGCGGGTTCCTCGGCTACGAGGATGCTGGGCTTTTTGAGAAAGGCTCTAGCGATTCCTAAGCGGAACATCAGGTCTGGTGACAGACGCTGTTCGTTGGAGCTGACAAATGTTTGAAGACCATCAGGGAGCTCGAAAACCGCTTCGCCGACACGAGCCAATTGGGTGATCTCCCTGAGATCGACCGTCGCATCTCGTTGCAGACCGAGCCACAGATTGTCTTCGATCGTTCCGCTCACCAACGGCCCGCTCGGAGCGACCCAAAGGGAATGCTCTCGAATCGATTCGCTGGATAGATCTTTGGAATCCAATCCGTCGAACATCAACCGACCGCTGACTGGTTGGCCGAATCCAAGCACCATCTCGACCAGAGCTTTTGCTAGGAATGGGTCTGGAGAAACAATGGCTGTGAGTTGTCCAGGTTTGAACGCCGCCGACACATCGTCCAGGAGTTTTTGGTTGCTTCCTGACTGGAGCGTGACATGTTCGACCGTGACACCTTGCGCAAGTTTTTTCGAGAGCGACTTTGAAGAAGCCTGAGAGGATTTTGATTCGATCGTTAGGTACTGATGGATCTCATCGAGTCTGGGGATGGCTTTGGCAACGGCTCTCGACGTGTTTGCGATACGATAACCGGAGTAGATCGCAGCACAGATGCTCGCAGTCCAAACAAACCCAGCACCTAACGAAAGATGCTTGCGCGGATCGAGCATGCCCAATGCCAACAGGAGCATCAGTCCGGTCCCCAGCGCGGCGAGAGATAGGGGAACCAACGGCAATCTAGCTTTGTCGTTACAGAGAACCGCATTGCCAGCTCCCCGATAGGCTTCGAGGTTTGAGCGATAATTTTCTAGTGTTTCATGCGAATCGTGAATCGTAGCCATCAAAGGAGCCGTTTGGGAGATCCTACTGAGTTGGTCGTTGGCACTGCCCCAGCGTTGCTGCTCGATCCAACGCTCCTTGGTCTGCCCGATCTGTTGCCACCGGTGGATATTGCGGACGATCCATGCTGCCAGCATCGCCGCAAGAGTCAGCCACGGGTGAATCAAAGCTGCCAGCGCCACGAGCAAAACCAACTGCAGGAAGTGCTTGGGGTAAGTCTGCAGCCACTGAACGAGAGCACTGCGCACGGTGGGAATTGCATGCTCGTGGAAAGATCGCAATAAATCGGCTTGTGCGGACAAGCCTCGTTCGATGGCCAAAGCACCTGAGTGATGGAACAGCCGCTGGTGCAATTGCTGCTCGGTGTCCAAGGTAGCATGCACACCCACGCGTCGATGAAGCCACTGCAGGATACTCAGGATGACCAGTCCGGCACCGAGCAAGACGATCGCTCCGAGGGCTAAGTGCTCTGGAGAGACCGAGCCGAAAATCGGAGTGCTACTGAGCTTCCATCGAAAAGGTCCGATCGAAGCGTACTGGGAAGCAGATTCTGAGAGGTCTGTTGAGAGGTCTGCTGTGGTTTGCGAAATCGAAGCTTGCTCGACTCGCTGGTGCTCCCAGGTCATCAAGTCGATTGCAAAACCAGCCAACAGCAACAGGGATGGCAAAAGCAACGCCAAGATCACTGCCAGGAAACCTGCGATCCAAGCCGAGCCTGGAGTTTTTATGCCACTGGCCGAAGGCCAAAAATTGGGAAACACGATGAACTCACTATGAACGGATTTAATTTCAATGGTTTTATCTTCGTCTCAAGATAATCAGGGGGCAAGTCTGTAGCTCCAGGGACCTTGCGGATTGGAAGGGTTGGGGGGATTTTAATGGGAAAAAGTTGACGGAAACTCAAATGTTGCGTTCTGGCAACAGCCAGCGAGCTTACCCGTTGCTTTTTTTCAACCTAGGGTTGGATGGCAAGTTTCGGAGGATCCCGAAAGGCTAGCCCGAATTCTGACTATTTATTCACGGGGTAAGCATGAACACCGCGATGCATCCGAGGCCTAGGTCGAAAACTCAACACGCAAGAACCCCTACGTTGTTGCTCGTCGACGACGACAGGCCGTTGGTGGAAGCCACCCGCGATTGGCTGCAACACCAGGGTTACCGGATACTCACGGCTCGAAACCTTCAGGAAACCCGGCAGCGGCTCTCCCAAACATCGATCGATCTGCTTTTATCCGATCTGAGATTGGATGAAGGTTGCGGTTTAGAAATCTTGCGGGCTGCCCGGGAAATGCAACCCGGTTGCTGCCGCTTGGCCATGACCGGTTACGCGAGTGCGGAGTTGCAGGTCCGAGCGTTGGAGGCAGGAGCCTCGCAGGTATTGCAGAAACCACTTGACGACCATTTCTTGATCGCAGCGATTGAAGCGATGCTCCGAGAGCAGCAGCTCGCTGATCGCGATCGACGAATCACCGAGGCGCTCGATCAACGAATCGAATCGGTTATTCAGAAGCCTGTGGGTTGGTTCGGATCGGGAGCCAAGATGCAAGAGATATTTGGTTTGCTCGAGCGGGTCGCAGATTCCACGGCGAGTATTTTGATCACCGGCGAGCCGGGTACTGGCAAGAGCAAACTAGCCCGATACATTCACCAGCGGTCGGCTAGACAAGCAGGACCTTTCGTCGAGCTCGCCTGCGGAGCGATCCCTGAAGCACTTCTGGAAAGCGAACTATTCGGCCATGCTGCCGGTGCGTTTACCGGTGCGATGCACGCCAAGATTGGAAAATTTCAATACGCACAAGGTGGTTCGCTTTTTCTTGACGAAATCGCGACTGCATCGATGGCCATGCAAGTTCGACTTCTTCGAGTTCTGCAAGAAAAAGCTTTCGAAGCCGTTGGGAGCAATCAGACCATGGTGGCAGATGCAAGGATGATCTTCGCGACCAATGAGAACCTCGAGCAAGCCGTCGCGAGCGGAAGATTTCGGCAGGATCTGTATTATCGGATCCATGTCGTTGCGATCGAACTGCCACCGCTGCGAGAGCGTCTTGAAGACCTTCGCGAACTTGCCGACGGATTTCTGATGCGATCCTGTCAGGAGTTCGGTCGGCATGTCGAGGGCTTCAGCCAGGGGGCTTACCAAGCCATGCTCGATTATTCGTGGCCAGGAAATGTTCGAGAGCTCGAGAACGCCATCCAGCGGGCCGTGCTTGTGTGTCTTAACCGACAGATTCAATCCGACGACTTGGCAAAGCTTGTTCGGAAACCAACTGCGATCAACCGCATCCACAAGGAATTGCAGAGCGGCTCAGATTCATCATCCGCGCAAGGTTGGTCGGAAAACTACAAGGATCTAGACGAGGCCCTCTCGGGGCCCGAGAGGGCGATTCTGCTGGGGGCTCTGGATGCCCATGGATGGAATCGTCATGCGACCGCCCAGCGATTGGGGATCAACCGCACAACCCTTTATAAAAAAATGAAGCGACTCGGGATCGACAACCGTAGCTAGCAGCGATCTTGGGCAAGACCACCGACAAAGCCGTCCGATTTTCATCGGAAACTTGCCAGGACACTTCGACTGGAATCTCGGACAGCTTACCTCCCGGTATAATACCGAGTCGGTACATTAGGCCTTGGCCCTGTCGCCCAGGCGGGTCTGTTAGAAAGAAATCAAGAAAGAGTTCGATGAGTCAATCGGTTACGATCGACGGAGTGGCGCTGATGTTGGCCAATCCGGTGAAGAATCCGACACGTTGGATTGGCCAAGCCGAACCGCTTCGGCAGTTGGCTGCATGTTGGTTGACCGTTGCACCCGGCGATCTGCCTTTGACCCCGCGATTGCTCGGGGTCCCGGGTGTTGGCAAGACGGCTTTGGCGATGGCCGCAGCGACAGCTCGAAGCCAGGAGCTCTATATTTTTCAGTGCACGGCCGACACCCGGCCGGAGGACTTGCTCGTCACACCGGTATTGTCCAGCAATGGCAAGATCGCCTATCACGCCTCGGCCTTGGTCACGGCCATGATCCGTGGTGGAGTTTGCGTTTTGGACGAAGGGAACCGGATGAACGAAAAGTCCTGGGCGTCGCTTGCACCTCTTTTTGATCAGCGGCGTTATGTGGAATCGATTGTTGCGGGCATCACTATCTCGGCCCATCAGGATTTCCGAGCTGCGGTGACGATGAACCAGGACGATTCGACTTACGAGATCCCGGACTACATTTTGAGTCGATTGCAACCGACCTTACAAGTTGGGTTTCCCAATCGCAAAGACGAGCTAGCGATTCTCCAGTACCATCTACCGTTTGCTGAAGCGGATATTTTGGAATTGACTGTCGATTTCCTCCAGCAGGCACACTCGCTCAAGCTAGACTTTTCGGCCCGCGATGGCATCAACGTGTTGCGGTATGCGATTAAGCGATTGGCTGCTCAGGACTCTGGCCACCCATTGTCCATGGATCAGGCTTGGAAAGAATCAGTAGTGTCCTGCTTGGGCGACGAAGCCTTGGACCTAGCAGCCTTGGCCGAGCGCAAGCGTCAGGCTCTCGGAGGCAACAGCCTGCCGATGGGGCTCGATGATTTCTTTTTCGATCCCGATGATCCGCTCCGTCCTAGCGACGAGGATGAGGATGAGGATGAGGATGATGTCGATGATGATGACTACCAAGACGATGAACAAGACGACAAGTACCCGTAGGGCTCAAGGCTAAGCGATCGACGATGGATTCAACATTGCGCAACGAGACGATCCGTGCGGATTGGTCCTCCTTGGTCCCACGATACCTTGTTCCTATCGATCCGAAACGCATGGGGCACTACTTCACCGATGTGCTGATCATCGGTGGCGGGTTGGCCGGGATGCGAGCCGCCCAGCAGATCGACCCGTCGCTCAGGACCATGATCTTGACCAAGGACAAGGTCGAGGAGTCCAACAGCAGTTATGCCCAGGGGGGCATCGCCAGCGTGTGGGATCCCGAGGATCGTTTTGACAACCACATCCAAGATACGCTAGTGGCTGGTTGTGATTTATGCGATGAGCCAACCGTCGAGATGGTCGTCCGAGAAGCGCCCGAGCGCGTGGCGGAATTGATCCGATGGGGAACCTGTTTCGATCAGCTCGACGGAGCGTTGATCCTGGGTCGAGAGGGTGGACACTCCCACCAGCGGATTATCCATGCTTTGGGGGACGCGACCGGCAAAGAGATCATGCGCGCCATGATCCAACACACCCGAAGCCTATCGAACGTCGAGATCTGCGAGGAAGCTTACACAATCGATCTTCTGACCTACGACGGCCAATGCACCGGGGCACTTGTTTCGATCCAGCACAGAGCACCGGTGTTGATTTGGTCCAAGCAGACGATTCTATGCACAGGAGGGTGTGGGCAAGTCTTTCGCGAATCGACCAATCCCCGTGTGGCGACTGGAGATGGGCATGCGATCGCCTTTCGCGCCGGGGCTTTGATGAGAGACATGGAGTTCATGCAGTTTCACCCCACGGTCCTTTACATCGCAGGAAGTTCTCGGACACTCATCACCGAAGCGGTCCGTGGCGAAGGGGCTTATCTTGTCGATGCTCAGGGCTATCGGTTCATGAAGGACTATGACCCCAGGCTTGAACTGGCCCCCCGGGATGTGGTGAGCAAATCGATTGTGGCTCAGATGGAAAAAACCCAGTCCGCATGCGTCTATCTGACCCTGGCCCACTTGGACCCTGAGTACGTTCGCCAACGTTTTCCAGGGATCGCCAAAGTATGCCAAGGTTTCGGTTTGGACATCGCCAAGGATGCGATTCCGGTGCGCCCTGGGGCCCACTACATGATCGGTGGAGCATTGGTCGACGACCAAGCTCGAACGACCCTGCCGGGTCTGTGGGCAGCCGGAGAGGTCACCAGCAGCGGGCTCCACGGAGCCAATCGATTGGCCTCCAACAGCCTGCTCGAAGGCTTGGTCTACGGCGCCATTGCAGGCCGCAACGCATCGCTCGCAGCGATGCAAGACCCCACGGTATCGCTGAGCGTCCTGCCGATCCAATACCGTTTCGAAGCTGCCGACGCTCAGGAGATCGATCTTGCGGATATTCGCAACTCCGTACGTTCGCTCATGTGGAGACATGTCGGCGTGCAACGCAAACAAGAACGACTCGAAGAAGCCCTTCAGCAATTGGTCCGCTACAGCAACTATGTCCTGTCGCACCGCCCGGGCGGGATCGACGGTTGGGAACTACAAAACATGCTGACCGTCGGGCTGATGATGACTCAGGCAGCGCTGGCTAGAACCGAATCGCGCGGAGTGCATCTACGTACCGATTATCCCAAACTCGATAACGAGCATTGGCGCAAGCATCTAGCGATGCGAAGCGATTGAGCCGGTGTGTGCCAAGCGGCTGACTTATACAGATCGGATCCGAACCACTCGTCGTGAGATCCTCAGTTCCACCGGTCCGGGCAACTGCATCCGCTTTGGATGATTCGTCACTCTGGCAGCGTCGACCCAGGCTCGGACCCGATCCCAATGCCGAAAACCGATCTGTTGAAGCGGCCAGCCCATGCGATGCCAGACCCCGACCAACCCGCACTGCAGGACCGGCCATGGCAACTCAGAGATCTCTTTCCAATCAGCGTCGATTTGATCCATGCCCCAACGAATCGCCGAGGATTCAAGCCACACGTTGGCCAACTGCTCGATCACCTCGTGCTCTTGGCGGATCAATTCCGAGGTATTGCGAAGCCGGTGTTTGAGCTGGTCGGATCCTATCATCTTTTCCAGATAGGGCAGGCACTCGTTGCGAATTCGATTGCGTGTGAAATCACTGCTGAGGTTGGAACGGTCGACTCGATACGCTTGAGAGATGGATTCCAGGTACTCTAGCAGTTCGGACTTCCAAACCCCGATCAGCGGGTGGACTAGGGTCAAGCCGTCGGCAAGCTTTCTTTCCAGGCGGATACCTGCCAGGCCGGCAGGTCCAGAGCCTCTGAGCAGATGATGAACCATCGTTTCAACGCTATCATCGGCCGTCGCTCCGGTAGCGATCCACTTGGCTTGAAATTCTTTAGCGACCTGTTTTAAAAATGCTACGCGGTCCTTGCGCCACTGAGCTTCGCCGGCCTGAGTATTGGGCTCTGGAAGCGATCTAGTGATTGCGTCGATGTGAAGTTGGCCAGCGAGCTCTTTTACGAAAGCCTCATCCAGATCGCTTTCAACACCCCGTAGTCGATGGTTCAAATGGGCGATGACCAATCGCGTGCTCTCGGAGAGTTTCTCTTGTCGGATTAGGGCATCGATGGCTCTAGCCAATGCGACACTGTCGGGTCCTCCGCTGACGGCCAGAACGATCGTCGAAGCGTTCCAACGATCGGTAGGCCAAACATTTTGGATCGCTTTGAGGACTCGACTCATTCAATGCGCGAGCTTTAGGGTTTGCCAGGATTGGGGTTCCCGGCATTGGGCTTGACGGGAGTAGGTTTGGCAAAGTCCCCTGCCGTGGCGATGATGAACTTATCAGGATCGATGTACTCAGAGATCACATCGTTGACCTTTTCGATGTCAAGGACAGCAATTTTCTCTTCGAGTTTCTCGTAGTAAGTCATATCGCGGCCTGCAAAAAGGTTGCCTGCTAGGAGGCTGGCAAGAGCCCCATCCCGGGAGCGACTCAGTTGCTGGCTCTGCAAGAAACCTTGAACACCGCTCTTTAGCTCATCGGCCTCAACCCCACCTTTGACCATTTTGCGAATCTCTTCGTCGATGGTCGTAACAAGCTTGTCCCGGTTGGCCGGATTGGCGATGGCAACAACACTTAGCGATGCATACTCATCGATGGGGTTTGCTCGCAGCATGCTGGCAACTCCATAGGAGAGCCCCTCCTGCTGCCTGACTCGATCACCGAGTCGAGAGGATAGGGTTCCGCCTCCAAGAATGTAATTTCCCATGAGCAAGGCCGGGTAGTTCGGATCGTCATCCCGCATGGCGTACTGTTGAGAAGCAAAATAGACCGAGTTGGCTTTGTCGGGCGTTTCGATCGATTTCATCGGCAACTGCAGATCGAGCGTCGGGGCGACGGCTGCCCTTTGGTATGGAATATTCGATTTCCAGTTGCTCAAGATTCCCGAGAGTTTTGCTTCAATTTCAACGGGATCAAAATCTCCTACGATGGAAACTTCGCCTTGGCTACCCGAGAGGAAGTCCGCGTGCAGGGCCTTGACGTCTTCAAGTTTCAATGCCTTGATATCTTCGAGTTCCTCTTCGACGGTCGCATCGTAGCGGATATCCCCACGCTCGTAGGGGTTCAGCGCGCGGGTGACGGTTCGCATGGCCAAGAGCTGGGGTTCTTGAAGCTGGCTTTCAAGTTCCGCAATCGTTTGAGAACGCAGAAGCTCAAACTCCTTGGGGTCAAACCCTGGCTCCCTGAGCATTTCGCGAACGACATCGAGAACTTCTAAGAGCGTTTCTCGTTTGGTTTCGATGTTTACATTCAGAACTTGGCGAGCAGACTGGACGCTGAGGTTTGCTTTGAGTTCATCAAGCCGATCGTTGAATTCTTGGAGCGGCATACTGGCGGTGCCCCTAGAGAGGACAGGTCCTAGAAGCTCGATCGCAGTGGATTTACCCTTGAGCGTATCCTCATCCCCAAACCGTAGGTTCAGCGTGACGTTGACTGTGCTACCGCGAGTCTTCTTCGGGAGCATTGCAAAGGGTACACCGGACGTGAGCTTGCCCTTGATCAGTCGCGACTCGATGTTCCGTGGAGTCGGTTCAAACTGTTCTCCTTCGCTAGCCGCTTCGCGTCCGGTGTAACCCGAGAGCATTGGCTTTAGATTGGGCCGATCAGGGACCTCGATCCGATCGGCTGCGGTGACGGGTTCAAAGATCCCCACGGTTCGGTTGTTTCGGACCAGGAAACGCTGAGCGACTTGTTGCACATCGCCCGCAGTGGTCTTTTCCAAGTTGTCTCGGAACAGAAAGTACAACCGCCAGTCTCCTTGGGCCGCCCAATCGCTCAGAGTGATCGCAAGCGCCTGGGTTTTGGCAGAGAGGAGTTCGCGTTGGTTGAGCAGTTGCCTGCGGATCCGATCGACCTCCGCATCGCTGATGGGGTTATCGGCTAAGTTTTCGAGGGTATCGAGCATCGTCTTGCGGGCCTCCTCGATCGACTTTTCCTTGGGAACCTGCGCCAAAACCGTCAGCAATCCCGGATCGTGCAACGAAGGGGCATCGGCTGCCACGAACGTCGCTTGCTTGGTCTCGACCATCGCCTTGTAGAGCCGTCCGCTGGGAACATCGGTAAGTAGAGCCGATAAAATTTCAACAGCGGGAAAAAGAGGATCCGATCCGGAAGGGATGTGGTAGACCGCACCGATGTATTGAGTATCGGCAACACGTCGCACGGTCGTGATGCGATCCCCATCCTGAGGAGGCTCCACGGTGTAGGTCACCGGCAAGGGGGCCTTGGGCCGCGACAAGACCCCAAAATACTTTTGAATCAAACCGAGCGCTTTTTGTGCTTCGAAGTTCCCTGCGACGATCAACATCGCATTGTCAGTCCGGTAGTACTTGCGGTAAAAGGCTCTCAAGCTATCGACCGGGACTCGCTCGATATCGCTGCGGTTGCCAATCGTCGACTTGCCGTAGTTGTGCCATTGGTAAGCAGTCGAGTACATGCGTTGCTGAAGCACGCCAATAGGATTGTTCTCTCCTTGCTCAAATTCGCTACGCACGACAGAAAACTCTTTTTGGAGTTCTTCGCCCAGGATCTTGCTGTTGACCATTCGATCGGCTTCCAAGCGGATAGCGAATTCGAGGTTCTCGTCGTTGGCCGGAAGGGTTTCGTAGTAGTTGGTTCGATCCAACCAAGTCGTACCGTTGAAGTCCGCGCCCCGGTCCTTGAGGGCCTTGGGGATGTCCGGATGCAACTCGGTCCCTTTGAAGAGCATGTGTTCAAGCAGGTGAGCCATCCCAGCTTCGCCATAACCTTCGTGGCGAGACCCAACAAAGACCGTGCAGTTGACGGTGACTTTGGGCTGGCTGCGGTCTTCAAACAGCAGGATCTTCAGACCGTTTTCTAATACGTACTCAGTGATTCCTTCGACCGTGGTAATTTTTTCAGGCATCTTGTCGTCTGCAAATCCGATTGCGTTAAGGCTGATCCAACATCCTACGGTCAACAGGGCAATGGTGCGTGATAGGATGGAATAGGGAAGAAACATAAGTGAGACTCCGGGTCTGCTCAATGTGGGGCATCAAGTGGAAAAGTGGTTTCGAAGCGTTTCAAGCCTGCAAAATTGTACTTTAGAAACCCGATTTGGATCGGTCCAATCGCTTGGCTCGATCCTGGAATCGTGTAGATTTCAGAATCGATTCATCATCGAATCGGGAACTTGTTGAGCTGGCAAAGCGTTTTATTGGGTCAAGAGGTCGTTTGAATATGGCGTTTCATGAGGTCGCCACGAGCGATTCGCTGGCAGAGGGCCAAGGGATCGAAGTGGTTTGGCAAGGCAATATCATCGCCGTGTTTCGTCACAGCGGAGAGCTCTATGCTCTGGACGGGATATGCATGCATCAGGGTGGGCCACTTGCACGGGGCAAGCTCTGCGAGGGAAAAGTCCAATGCCCCTGGCACGGTTGGACTTACGATCTGAAAAGCGGCGACAATGCGGTAACCTGCCAATCCATGCTCAGGACCTACCGAGTTCGCGAGCTGGCCGGAAAAATTGAGATTGACTTGGGGGATTGACCCTCTCTAGCATCTGGAAATTGTTGCCGGATTTTGACCGGCGATATCAATCGCATTATCGATAGATTTCGACCCAGTGGATTTCGACCCAGTCATCGGTCAGGAGGACCGCAGTGCAAACGATCAAGACAGCAGTGGTTGTCGTTTTGTTGCTCTTTGTGCTCTACGGCGGTTACATCGCGCTGAATCACCGCGAGCCCGAGCTCGACCCGGCTATCCAAGGCTTGGTGGACCCCGATGTTTTCGGGGCAGATGTCGATTTGCCTGAGCCGAACTTCCCTCCCCCCAGGGGTCCCTCTGCGCCTAGTGCTCCGGCCCCAAGCAACGCCTTCGAGGCCTTTGCCAAGAACCCCAACCCGAGCTTCTCGGCTCCGCAGCCGATCACCAATCCACCTTTGACCCTACCGGCATCCCAAGCAGAGCTCGGACCAGGAATCCCAAAGACCGCTGCTCCGGAATTGCCAGAAATTCCATCGCTCGAACTCCCCAAGATTCAGCCCCCTGCCCTAGGGGTCCCAGAGCTGCCCAAGTCCCCTGCTCTTGATCCTCCCGTAGGAAGCCTACTACCAAAGTCGCCTTCGAGCATCGACTCAAACATCCAACAAGCGTCGTCGACCAGAGTACCCACTTTGGATCTGCCCACGCTTCATGGCGATGCCAAGACGATGGCAGAAGCGACCCAACCCAGAATGCCTTCATCGGCATCGAGCAAATCCTATTCGAACGCTAAACGCATGGCGCTCGAACAAGCCAATGCAGGCAAGCTCAAGGAGGCTCTAGCCACCTTGTCCGTCTTCTACGACGCACAGGACTTGACCCAGGAGCAGCACAACGATCTGGTCGACCTGCTCGATGCTCTGGCTCGCGAAGTCATCTTCTCGCAGCGCCATCTGCTCGAAGTCCCCTACGTGGTCAACCCCGGAGAAACGCTCGAACAAGTCGCTAAGACATGCCAAGTTCCAGTCTCGATCCTGGCCAAGATCAACGGCATGGATGAGCAAGCCACGTTGGCACCCAACAAAAAACTCAAGGTCCTCCAAGGCCCTTTCCGAGCCGAGATCGTCCTAGATCGCAACGAAATGACCCTTTTCCTCGGCGAACTCTACGCAGGACGCTACCCGGCGAGCTTCGGCTCTGAACCGGCTCCAAAGCCCGGGGTCTACGAGATTCAAGACAAGCAGCGAGATCGAAACTACTACTCGGCCAACGGTATGCAAATTTCTGCCAAAGATCCGAAAAACCCATTCGGCGGTTATTGGATCGACCTGGGCGAGGATCTGTGCATTCATGGTTCATCGGCCGTCGATACCGGTTCGACCAATATGGGCTGCATCAGCCTTTCTCCGCTAGATGCGGGTG
This sequence comes from uncultured Pirellula sp., assembly GCA_903837255.1. GTDB lineage: Bacteria > Planctomycetota > Planctomycetia > Pirellulales > Pirellulaceae > JBKCUI01. Next base: position 17,770 of record CAILTZ010000605.1, read on the forward strand.
ACGTTTTTGGTATGCTCGGACGTGGATGCCAAGTATCCATCCGACGATAAACCAATAACGATCCGTCATCTAAGCACAGAATATGCATTACGACAAAGAGCTACTCAAGGCGCTTGTGCGCAAGCACGCCTTGCAGTTTGGGAACTTCACACTTGCAAGCGGCAAACAAGCCTCGTTCTATCTGGACTGCCGCAAAGTAACCCTGCACCCCCAGGGAGCTAACCTCATAGCCTCCGGACTATTAGACCTGGTCCTAGAAAAATCTCAGGGAAACCCTCCGGATTCCGTCGGCGGGCTGGCCATCGGAGCCGACCCAATCACCGCATCAATGGTCGTCCATGCAGGCCTAAGAAACTTGCCGATGCTCGGCTTTATGGTCCGCAAAGAGGCCAAGACCCATGGCACCGGAAAGCTCGTCGAAGGCCCCGTCGAGTCCGGCATGAGTTGCGTGATCGTCGAAGATGTGATCACCAGCGGAGGAAGCGCTCTGAAAGCCGCCGAATCGGCCAAGGACTATGGACTCAAGGTCCTGGGTATCTATGGCGTTATCGATAGGTTAGAGGGGGGACGCCAAGCCATCGAACTGGCCGGCTATCGGCTCGAAACTCTCCTGACGATCAACGACTTCCGCTGAGCCCGGTAAAACTAACCGGTAAAACTAACCGGTAAAACTAAGCAGCCCGGCGCATCTAGAAAAAACGGCAACAAGAAACGCTGCCGGCGACACCCGGCTTGGCCAAAAAACCGGCCAGAGACACTGGCCAGAAAGACCGGCCAGCACCAAGCTACCCCGCTAGGACTCGAACCTAGAATAAAGGAACCAAAATCCCTTGTGTTGCCAATTACACCACGGGGCAAGGTAAATTAAGTCGCGAAAGTGTAGCGACCATCAGGCAATGTGGCAACTGGAAACTCGACCAATTCAACGCACCCGTGCAACTTCTGGCGTCATGGCCACCATCAATTGTTGCCGCTTTCGAATCACATAGTACTTCGACGGTGAACCCTGCTTGAAGTTCGAACTGGCCAAAATCCATTGAAGATTTTCCATGCTCACCGTTTGCCACTCCATGATCCCGACGACGATGTCTCCGACCATCAAACGATTCCGAGCGGCTGGACTCCCTGGACGAACTTCGGTTATTCTGAGCCCGCCTCGATAATCTTCGTTAATACTAGCTACGTCAGAGACCGTGACCGGCACGACCCGGATGCCGATCTGCTCCCAAGCCAGCTTGGCGACATTGGCCTCGGAGTTGCTCGACCCGGATGCTTTGAGCTGTAGGGATTGGGAAGACCGGGTCTCACCTCGGGCGATGATAAGCTCGGCGATGTCTCCAGGACGACTTTCCAGCAGAGCGAGTTCCACGTCGAGCCGTGTTTGGACCGGCGCGCCGTTGACCTTCTCGATGATATCGCATGAGTGAATCGGTTTGGACTGAGAATCATCCACTCGATCAGAGCGAAGCATCAACTTTCCCTGTCCGTTTTCAAACCAACGCGAGAGCTCCATCCCATGGTCGATCGGTTCGCGACGGACCGAGGCGACCAAGTTGGCCATGACCTCCAAGGCTGAATCGATCGGAATGGCAAAGCCGATACCTTGGGCACCGACTCTCACCGCGACATTGATTCCGATCACATCGCCATCGAGGTTCAGCAGCGGACCGCCGGAGTTGCCTGGATTGATGTCGGCATTGGTCTGAATCAGATCTTTATACTCTTGGGTTCCATTGACCGGGATGTCTCGATGAAGAGCGCTGATGATCCCTTGAGTCACCGTGTTTTGGTATCCGAAAGGATTGCCGATCGCAACGACCGTCTCGCCTCGCATCAGATCCGACGAGGTCCCAAATTGGATAGTCGCAAGCTCCTTGACCGCAGGGATCTTGATTAGAGCCAAGTCGGTTTCAGGATCGTAGTTAAGAAGTTTGGCAATCGAGGTCGAGCCGTCCGAGAGGGTAACCTCGATCCGACCGACATCTTCTACCACATGGAGGTTGGTGATGATGTAGCCTCGGCGATCGATGATCACCCCGGTCCCCATCCCGTTAACCTCTTGCTTGGACCCCGCACCGCTAGAGGACGCCGTTGCAATGACTTTGTTCCCTTGGATACTCACGACCGCTGCTTCTGCGCGTTGGATGGCGCGCACGATCGGGCTTATCCGGGAACTGGGATCCGTAGCCTGCGCCGAAACGGTTCCGAGCGATAGGCTCAAACCAACCGCCACACACGTCAGGCGCAGTAGCGATTGGCTCGTGATTACAAAACGAAAGCTCATTCTGGGCCCGGGTTTCTGCTCGGGGAATCAGTGCAACTTCGGCGTCCGGCTATGCGGGAATTGCGGGTCCCACCACCAGTTTCGACGACGCCGTTAGCATCGGATCTTCCGCTTGCTCAGCATAACGCAGATCAAATTCGTGTTAACAATCACCCCACAAGGATGATTCTTCCCAAACTACCAAGGCCACCCAAACCAACTCGGAAGAAAGGGCTCTGCAAAGGATCACCCCGGGGGCCAATCCAGAGCGCGGCCACCCAAGATGTGGTAATGAAGATGCGGGACCGATTGACCTCCATCGCTTCCTATATTGGTCACGACCCGATATCCCGCTTGGCTCAATCCACTTGACTGAGCCACTTGGGCAACTACCCATTGCAAGTGCCCGAGCAATTCTTTGTCCTCCGGGGTCGCATCGTCCAAGGATCGAATCGGCTTCTTTGGAATCACCAGCAAATGAGTCGGAGCCTGGGGATGGATGTCTGCAAAAGCCAGGGCCCACTGGTCTTCATAAACGATCTTGGCCGGGATCTCCTTGCGGATGATTTTCGAGAAAATTGTCTCCGACATGGCTTATCTCTTCTTTCGCTTCGATTTGACTCATCAGAAAGATCGTGCTGACCCGAATATTTTAACAAGCCTTCATCGACAAGGGAGCGTCATGCTAGCAAATCATTCCAGGTTTCATCGACTTAGCCGTTGGATACTCTGTGGTAACTTCGGCAGCTTTTTTATGTGCACCTTGCTTGCTGGGTTTACTGGGCTTGCTGGGTGCTCGATCTGCCCGTCGCCGTACGATTACGACTATGGAACGTATGGGACC